>JAVYMA010000002.1 GCA_038740345.1 Methanomassiliicoccales archaeon | reverse complement strand
ATCAACGTCGATGACACTGCCCTTGAGGCGGAAGGTCGAGAGATCAAAGCTAGAATCGATGGTAAGGATGTCCGAATAACCTCTGACCCACTCGAAGTGTTGAGCGCAGAGGGCTCCAATCCCGAGGATGCGGTATTCTGTGTCCGTTCCGCAGGGGGAGTCAGTCAATTAATGATATATGTGCCGAGCTTTTCGACCCATCAGATAGAAATCAGCAGCATAGGTCCTCTTGATGTGCTCACGAGCATGGAAGGCGCTCTGGCCTTAGTAGGCGCTGCTGCTCTAATCATAATGGCTGCGATCGTCCTGGTTAGACGGAGGAATTAAGGATCCGGGCTATGATTTAAATTCAAGATTGATGGACCGTTTTCCTCATAAGACCCCGATAACCTTGAAATAAGTCACTGTAGAATCCAGAGCGATGCTACGCCGAGTTGCTCAGTCCGCTGTCCATAACCTTTGTCGAACTCGCCCTGAAAGGCGGATCTTGGCCATTTTCATAGTTTGGGCGATAATATTCGGTGGGCTGATGGCTCTGGATGTTCTTTTCATCCGCGATTTCATAGATAGCGAGCTTTGGCCAGTCACGGACATATCGTATTACCGCTACCGCACCCAAGCGATATTGGATGGTCAATGGCTCTATTGCGATATCCCCTGTGAGAGCCCCCCCTTAATAGTATATTTCATGATTCCAGCACAACTAGCTAATGGAGGATATCTCGCCTATCAATTGTTATTCTCCCTCTTCTGCCTACTTACTGCTATAACGCTATATTGGGCACTAAAATCCTATGACGATGATAAGGCTTTCATGGCCGGTGTGGCCTTTTTGCTGGTTCCGGTGGGGGTAGTGGAGACGGTGGTTGGGATACAGGACGAGCCCATTGTGGTATGGCTCTTTCTGCTCTCTATATTGTTAGGAGTCAAAAGGAAGATGCGCTGGAGCGCCTTAGCCACAGCCGTGGGAATATGGACCAAGCTCATTAACTCTCTATATTACCCTTTCCTCTTTCGAGACGCGGTGGGGTTTAAGGAAAGAGTTCTGCATATCGGCATCATATGCGCCTTTTCCTTAGCAGTGGCAGTGCCCTACATGATTGTCTGCCCTTGGGAGTTTCTGCGGTTCCCTCTCTTCTATTTATTCTCCTCTGGTCCTGACGTGGGGGCCACGGGTGGCTTGAGCATTTGGGACTTCCTAGAGATGGGAGGGATTAGGCTCCCAGGACCTTTCTTCCTCATCCTTACGGTTTCCATATTGATTTTGGCCTACTTTATTGCATTTAAAAGAAAAATGAGTACATTAAAAGGGATGCTACTCGTCCTTACCGTCTTTACTGTTATCTACTCTCGGTCTGCGGCCGGCTATTTCATGCTGCCGATATCTTTACTTTTGTTGTGGGGAGTTGAAGATAGACAAATAATGATTCGGTGTGGCATTATCTATTTGCCTTTGATTACCAGCGCCCTTTTCTCCCGCAGCAACCCCAGCGGAGCTCCTTACCTTGAGGTGGAATATGGATGGGTCATCGGAGCGATATTGCAACTGATCACACTGTGTCTTTTAATAGATGCCACACGAAGAGCACTTGGAACAGAGAATTTTGTGGATCGGCGAATACGGGTTGAGGCTGTAAAATGAAATTGCTGGTGGTCTCCAAGTTCTATCCTCCTGTACTCGGCGGTGTGGAAGTTACGGTAAAGGAGCTGTGCCAGGAATTCGTGAGACAGGGGAACCAGGTTACAGTCTTGGTAATGACAAAAGGCGCAAGAATTGAGGAGTGCGTCGAAGGGGTTCGAGTTGCGCGCGTACCTTTGGATCGGCTATTTCTAGGGGGCTTTAATCGTGCTGCTTTTCGATTGTTGGATAAGGAGCTCAGGAGTGGAGGTTATGATCTTGTGCATCTGCACAACTTCCACATACTCCTTTCTTTTCAAAGCGCCATTCTCTGTACACTCCACTCCATGCCTTACGTCTTTAGCCCTCATTATCATGGAAAAGGCCACACCCCCTTGCGAGACTTCTTATTTAGAATCTACAAGAAAATCGGTTACTTGGGCCTTAAAAAAGCGAGCTTGATCACCTGTGCTTCCTATTATGAAAGATCCATGCTGCTGCACGACTTTCCTAGTCTTGAAGAAAAGACCGAAGTCATTTCCCCTGGAATTAAGGCCAGAACACATCCTCGGATTCCACGGGAGAAAGATGTGCTTCTTTATGTAGGGAGGTTGATGAGATATAAAGGTCTGGATAACGTGATGGCAGCCATGTCTGTCCTAAGAATGCGGGGAAGGCGGATCCGACTGCGCATAATCGGGACAGGACCAGATGAGGAGAGGTTGCGAATGCTAGCTAGAGATTTACAGCTGGAAGATAGCGTGGAATGGCTGGGCGAAGTGGATGAGGAGGCATTAAATTGGGAATATGCCAAGGCATCATGCCTCGTACTGCTATCCTCTGCCGAGGCGTACGGTTTGGTCGTGGCTGAAGCTCTTTCCAGCGGTCTGCCATGCATAGTCGCAGAATCAGCCGCGCTGAGGGAGTTCACCTCCGAGCCGGGTTGTTTCGGCGTCAGGGACCCTAAGGATGCGAATCTGGTGGCGGACGTTATCGCCAAAGTGCTGGATCAGGATATATATATAAATCTGGACTCCTTCAGCCCCAAGATCTCTTATTGGCCGGAGGTGGCCAAGCGTTATCTTGACCGCTATTCCATCGTTCTCAGAAAAGGCTCAGCCGAATTTCCTACCCAGGCGAAATGATAGCTCTTTCAATAAAGCGTAGGGAAGATAGCCGTTCTTTACCGCCCTTTGGAATAATGTAAAGCTTGACTCTGGTGCACGAGCCAGGTCGCCGAGTGCCAAATTATCTATGCCACTAGCGCACTTTCCTTGTCGATAAGCATGCCGCATCATATCCAACCAGCTATCCTCTTCGATGTGCATCACACCTCGGGCAAGAATACCAACCTTCTGCGAGTGTGCCAATGCTTGGGCATATAAGATACGATCATCGTATGTGAACACACTTCCTAAGACCTCGGGCGGAAAAGCGGCAAAGGCCGATTGCAAAAGCGCACGCCTATAGACCCTGGGATAACAATGTGGGGGTATGCCCAGCCCGCCTTCCTTTTGCAGGGCTTCCCTCTGCCTTGCAATACATCTTTGCAGGTAACCTTTAGGATGATAGGAGTGCTCCTGCAAGACCAGCATATCGACATCGACCATAGCATTAGCAGCCCTCGCCACCGTATCGGGAAAGAGGACCTGATCAGCATCCAGCAGCAGTATCAAATCCCCCTGGCTATGCTGCAGCCCATAATACCTGGCCCCCAGAGGCTTGCCTTGGTAATCAAGCAGATTGGCCCCTGTCTTGATTGCCTCCTCTCGGGTCCCGTCCGTGGAGCCCGAATCAACCACTATTAGCTCTATGGCTTCGTATTTCTGCTCCCTAACGGAAGCGAGGCAAATGGGTATCGCCGCGGCCTCATTGAGAGTGGGTATGATGATGGAGACCAGAGGACAATCATTCCGTATCCCCGCTGACACGGGTTCCCATGTGTCAATCAGGGTTAAAAAAATTACCTTTTTCGCGATTTACGCTTTCTCACTTACCTCGCAGCTCTCGTCTCACATATTTCCACATCTCAGCCAGATTGAGGATACTGAGGATATACCAGACGTCCTTTCGTGATAGCTCTCTCGTAATCAACAGAATGAGTTCGAAGATAGAATAGGCCAAAATGCCGTATAGCACTACATCGTAGATCTCATGCACCTGGATAAAGGTGGAGAAAATTGCCAATGAGACAGAAGTAAAAATCGCCGCGGCGGCGTGCAATAGCATTCGCGGGTTGGGTCGAGTGTCAATGAGTCTCCATACCACAAATCTGGTCACAAAGGTGGTGATTAGGGATGTTATTGCCGCGGCCAATGCCGCGCCTGAGAAAGACATGTCAGCGGTAGGGATCCCGAAAAGGTGCGGGGGTATGAGGTAAAGCATGAGCCCGAGGAATACAATGAAATCCAAGAAGGTTATCCTTGCTGAGATCCGAGGGCGATTCATGCCTAAAATTTGTGAAAGGTATACTTGATTTAGCACCACCAGCAAGGTGGCCACGGAAAGGTATCTCAGCGGCTCTCCGGAAGAGGAGAATTTAGGACCGAAAACGAAGATGCAGACCTCAGTAGGAAAGAGAACTAGAACAATCACCAGCGGCGTAATCAAGATGGAGATCAGGCGCTCTGCCTCCCTTGCCATGCGTTTTACCTCCCGGAGATTCCCTCGATGACATGCACTGGAAAAGGCAGGGAAGGCATTGAGGGAAAGAGCCAAACCTACAGCTCCTAAGCCGCACAAGAGATATTTTGCCGCGGCGTAATAGGCTACGCCGGTGGTGTCGCCGATAGCACCGATCAATAGCTTGTCGATATTATTGGATAGTGTTTCCAGCACGGCGATGGGAGCCATGGGCAATGCGAATGCTAGATAAGAACGAAAGAGGGTAGGTCTTTTCCAAGGTATGCGTTCCCGGGCCAAGAGACGCAGTCCGACTAGAAGGACAAGACTGCTGCCTACTACATAGGCCAAAGAAACCTGATAAATATCTCCTCCCGCCCAAGCCAGGATGGCGATTATTGGTATCCTGGCGAGCGGGTCCAAGAGATTCACCAGATAGGCTTTGGACATCTCCGTCCTGGCATTAAAGGTAAGTATAGCGATGCTGACGATGTCATACATCACTTGATAAACAAGGAAGACCTCGATCAGCGCCCTCGACACTGGACTTAAGTAATGACCTAGGAGTTCTGTCCAAATCAGCATAGAGACAAGCACAATCACGGCCATCGAGAATGTAAGCCCCAATTTGACAGTGGTAAAAGTAGAGACGCAATCTGCGATATCCCTACCTTCGGAGATTCGCTTAATGTGCGCGCTATTGAAGCCCAAATTAGCGAGGCAGTCGAAAGTGGCCACGAAAGAGAGTGCGAAGGTGATGCTCCCATAAACATCAGGGGGGAAGAGCTGGGTAAGAAGAAGCATGCCCACCAGCTGTAAGGTGAAGGTGAGAATTAAAGTAGAGAATACAAGGAATGATTTTCGTCCTATCATGACTGCGCCTGCAAGATTATATGCCGTAATTAATAACTGCCCTTTGCTAGGTGCATCAAAGTAATAATCTTGATATCGTTGTGGTCCCTGAATGATAATCGTCAGATTACGCGGGCGCTTAGGGAACCAACTCTTCCAATATGCCATGGCCAGGGCTTTGGCCTTGGACCGAGATGCGGAGATGGCCTTTGATCTCAGCCATTTCTATCTGAAACCCTACGGCTGCGGCCTAAGGGGATTCAATTTCATTGGCAGGAAAGCAGGCCTATTGGAAATAGGGCCCATGATCCTACTATCCAATCTCTCCACTGTCGCGCAACTACACCTTCCTAAATCATTTCGATCATTGGCGGTATGGCTAGGGAGCAAGGCCTTGTCCCTCGATTCCAGGCTAAGGCCAGGCATGCATAGGTTGGTTGAGAGAAGGGATTTGATAGGATTCGAGAGAGAGACTTTAGAAAAGGCCATGTCCTTGCCTGAAGATATCTATCTCGATGGCTTCTGGCAGAGCGAGCGCTATTTCCTGAGGCATGCTCAAGTCATAAGAAAGGAACTTACTCCTCGATTGCCTTTGTCTGAGGGGGCAAAGACCATAGAGATGGAAATGGCCAAATGTGATGCGGTGAGCTTGCACGTCAGACGAGGTGATTATGTCAATCTGCCAGGAGTACAGAAGGTCTTCGGCGCTTGCTCTTTGGAATACTATTCTAAAGCTGTTGACATAATGAGCCAGAGATATTCCCAGCCCCATCTGTTCGTTTTCTCTGATGACATAGAGTGGGCCAAAGACCATCTCCGCTTTGACTTACCCATGAGCTTCGTGAGTGGGACTGCAGGCGTAAATGACCTCGAGGAATTGGTGCTGATGACTAAATGCAAGGGAAACATCATTGCCAATAGCACCTTTAGCTGGTGGGGGGCATGGCTCAATTCGTCCCCTGATAAAGTGGTGGTTGCACCCTCAAGATGGGTCGTTGGCGGAGGAATGACTGCTAAGGAGGTTGTTCCCGATGGTTGGATTAAGGTCTCTAGTTGATCCTTTTAGAAGCTGAGATGCATCGAAAGTGAGCAAGATTATTAACAACTCAGTATTATGCCCGCAACATGGCGAGGGTTGGCGAAAGTTCTTCTAAAACTGCGCTGGTCACAGGTGCAGGTGGATTCATAGGTCATCATTTGGTTCGCTATCTAAAAATGAAGGGATATTGGGTCAGAGGAGCAGACATTCATCATCCCTACTATGAACGAACGGCAGCCGATGAGTTTGTAGTGGTAGACCTTCGCACCGAAGCAGGCGCGGAGAGAGCGTTAAGGGGGGATGGGAGCGAAGCGCTGGTCCCCGATGAGGTCTACCAGCTCTCTGCGAATATGGGAGGCATGGGCTATATTCAGACGCATCATGCCATCATCCTGCGTGACAATCTGCTCATCAACCTGAATATGCTAGAGGCAGCGAGGAGGCATGAGGTGCGCGAGTATCTTTATTCCTCCTCAGCCTGCGTCTATCCTGAATACAGGCAGACCAGCGAGGATGTGATCCCTCTAAAAGAGGAGGATGCTTACCCAGCAGATCCACAGGATGCCTATGGATGGGAGAAGCTCACCTCCGAGAAGCTATGTCAATACTATCATTCGGATTACGGCCTGAGCACGCATATCGTGCGTTTTCACAATGTATTTGGACCCTTTGGTTCTTGGAAGGATGGGCGAGAAAAAGCACCAGCGGCCCTCTGCCGCAAGTTCGCCGTAGCCAGTATCACAGGCATGAGGGATATAGAAATATGGGGAGATGGGAAGCAGACACGCTCCTTCCTTTACATCGACGACTGTGTGCGAGGAGTCCATATGCTGCAGCAATCCTCCATCCATGATCCCATCAATATGGGTCAAGATAGATTGGTGAGCATCAATGAGATGGCGGATATCATTGCCAAAATCGCCGGTGTTACTGATTATCGCCTCGTGCATATCCCTGGCCCCCAGGGGGTAAGAGGCCGCAATTCCGATAACACCCGCATCTACCGCGAGCTCGGATGGCGACCGGAAGTCACCTTGGAGGAGGGGCTCGCCAAGCTCTATGCTTGGATATACGAAAAAGTATGGGAGGAAATCAGTCAAGCCGAGAACAAGGATTTAACCATAAGGATGCTGGCGAGCAGCGAGACCTTCGGTTATTGTGAGCGGGCAAAAAAAGGCTGAGATTATATTCATCTCCAATCTCGTTAGGTAAGAGAGCAAGAAATAATGGGTAAATAGGCACGATGAGATACGGTGCTAAGATGAGCCTTTCAGATCTCCTCGTCCGCAGCAAGGCACCGTTAAGGATAAGCTTTGCCGGAGGAGGGACGGACGTCGCACCCTATAGCGAAGAGCGGGGAGGCATCGTGCTCTCTGCCACCATAGATATGCATGCTTACTGCACCATACGACCACGACAGGACAGGGAGATGCATATACGCTCATTAGACATGTCTAAGGACGAAAACTGGGCTCTAAACGGCGCAATGCTCCGCTATGATGGTAATCTGGATTTAATAAAGGCTGTTCTCAACCATTTCGAGGTCCGACAGGGGTTCGACCTTTTCGTTCATTGCGATGCTCCTCCTGGCTCGGGATTGGGCGGTTCGTCCACGGTGATGGTGTCACTTATCGGCGCTTTTTCGGAATGGCTGTCGGTGCCTCTATCGCAATATGAGATAGCCAAGCTTGCATATGTTCTAGAAAGGGAGGAACTTGGCTTCGCTGGCGGTAAGCAGGACCATTACTCAGCTACTTTCGGAGGCTTCAACCTCATGGAGTTTCGCCGTGACGAGACCATAGTGACGCCTTTGCGCATAAAGTCTGAAGTTTTAAACGAGCTCCACTATCATATTCTTTTATGCTATACTGGACGCACAAGAGACTCTGCGGGTATCATTGAATCCCAACGCACGGGCATGAGGGAAAAGCGACCGCAGGTCATAGAGGCCTTAGATGAGGCTAAGAGATTGGCCATGGAGACCAAAGATGCGCTTATGCGGGGAGAAATCCGTCGTATCGGAGAGCTGCTTCATGAATCATGGGTGCAGAAAAAGCGATTCTCAGAACACATCACCAATGAGTACATCGACAAAATATATTCGACCGCCAAGCTAAATGGTGCCATTGGAGGGAAAATCTCCGGTGCGGGAGGAGGCGGATACATGTTCTTCATATGCGAATATGAGCGCAAGCATGAAGTCGCCAAGGCTTTGTCGAAATTAGGTGTGATAGTGCAGAACTTCTCCTTTGATAAATATGGCCTGCAGACATGGAGATATCGACCATGAGTGAGTTGGTGCGGCGCGAGCTTGAGGAAAGCGCTTCAGTGATCTCAAAAGTAGAGGTAGACCAAATAATCCGCATCGCCAAGGCTGTAGTGAAGGTTTTCCAATCAGGCGGAAAACTTGCCTTATTTGGTAATGGTGGCAGCGCTGCCGATGCGCAGCACATCGCGGCGGAGCTTGTAGGGAGATACAAGATGCAGCGTCCACCCCTCCCTGCTTCTGCCTTCATCAACCTATCCAGCATAACGGCCATCGGCAATGACTATTCATTCGAAGATGTTTTCGTGAGACAAGTGGAAGGGTGGGCGAAAAAAGGGGACGCGATAATAGCCATCTCCACCTCAGGTAATTCGCGTAATGTGCTCCGCGCGGTAACCAAAGCTAAAGAGCTCGAAGTCCTGACGATAGGCTTTTCCGGCCATGCAGGGAAGCTGAAGGAGATAGTGGATTTAGCGTTAGTAGTCCCCTCCACTAGCACACCGCGTGTTCAAGAGGGGTACATGGCCGCGGCCCATGTTATATGTGGCTTGGTGGAGAAGGGGATGTTCGGGCGGCGGGCTGTATTCATAGATCGGGACGATACCATCGCCAAGGATGTCCCTTACTGCCCGAGCCCAGAAAAGCTAGAGCTGTTCCCAGGAGTGGGACGCTCTATAAAGAGGCTGAACGACGCGGGGTTTTTAGTAATAATGGTCACGAATCAATCTGGTGTAGCTCGAGGCTATTTCAGCGAGGAGGATTTGGAACGCATACATGATAAAATGAGACGAGACCTCGCTGAGGAGGGAGCGCATTTAGATGCCATATATTATTGTCCTCATCTTCCAGAAGCGGGATGCGACTGCCGCAAGCCTGCTGTGGGGATGATAATGCAGGCGATGAGAGATTTCGATATAGACATCTTCTCCTCCTTCGTCATAGGGGATAGCGAAAGGGAGATGGAACTGGCTCGTAGAATAGGTGCCAAGGGGATACAAGTTACGGATGATTTCGATTTCAACCAGGCAGTGAATGAGGTGTTGGAAATAGCTCCACCATCATTCTAAGTCCTTAGTGGTCTGAACCTGCTGCCATACAGCCTTATCACCTTTGTCCAGGGCTACATAAAGAGTTGCATAGAAGCGAGACCAGGTTTCAAGAATAACGGCTATCATTATCTTGGAGATTGAGTCCCGACTGTCTTTCATATATGAAAAGAAGGCGTTAAGGAGAAGTTTGGAATCCCAGGTGGGAATTCGGTAATCATGTATTCGCCTCATGTATCTCTCGCCGATATTTACGCGCGTTCTTTGCTTGAGGAAGTCCTTGACAGTGGTTGGACCCTTGTTATATACCACTGCCCTGGGAGCATAGACGGTGACGAGGCCGAGACTCTCCAATTCCATACGTATTAGATCCTCGTCCGATTGGGTATCCGTGGGCAGTCTCTTGGCCAAAGGTCGGAAGGCGAGGAGCTCGCCCACTTTCGGATGCATAAGACTGATGCGGTGATGCATTTCCCACAGCATATGGGTCGCCACACCTGTTATAGTGTCTCGGGTGTTTACAGGAATGGGATGGCCCCCTACCACTCCCACCTTTTCCTCCAAAAATGGCTCGAGCAGAGCTTGCAGGCAGCCCTCAGCGAGGCGATTATCGGCGTTGGCCAAAACCATGATATCCCCCTTGGCCTCGGAAAGGAAGAGATTGATGGCTGAATTCTTTCCCTCCCTTTTGTCCTGCCTTATGAGCCTTACCCTGTGGTCACGCACCGAGTAGTCTTTGACTACACTATCAGTGTTATCCGTGCTCCCACTCGAAATCACTAATATCTCGTGTATACAGAACCCTTCGACTTTTTGAGATAATATGGATTCTAAGCATCTTCCGATATTCCTACCTTCGTTATAAGCGCAGACTCCTACGGAAACGGTCAGCATCTCGCCCAGCAATATCCCTCTTACACTATTTCAATCTCGCATTCATATGAATCTCATCTTGCTGGCTCTTCCAAAATCGGTTTATGGCTTTGCATCTCATCCCAAGTGATTTATACTCATAAAAGATTCTTTATGAAGAGCTATTATGGAAAAAGGGGGGGTAGATCACAGTCTTTTCACTATCGTCATCCCCACTTATAACGAGGTAGGCAACGTGGGGCCGATGATAGCGGAACTCACCCGACGATATCCCAAGGCAAAGATAATGATAGTCGACGACGGCTCTCAGGATGGGACAGTCGAAGTAGTAAAGAGTCTGCTCAATAGCAATCCCCAACTAGCTCTTCTTTTGCGCGACCCTGAGGACCGTGGCCTTACCGCAGCTGTGATGGAGGGCCTCAGATCAGTGAAGACGGAACGATTCGTGGTAATGGATTGCGACTTCCAACATCCTCCCGCCTATGTGGAACAACTAATGGCCGCAACCTATGAGGCTGATTTCGTTGTAGGTGCAAGAGAAGGGATGGGACCGTTAAGCCTAGGGCGGAGACTGGCATCAAGCGGAGCGCACAAACTGGCATATACCTATCTTTGGTTCATTCGCAGGCCTAGATCCACGGACCTCATGAGCGGGTTCTTCGCTGGAAAGACTGAATTGGCTTTGATGATAATAGAAAAGCATGGAAATAAATTCGAGAGAAGAGGGTTCAAAGTACTCTTCGATCTTTTGCGTTTTATGCCGAGAGGAACGAAGATAATGGATTCGCATTATAAATTTGGGGATAGGGCCAGTGGATATTCCAAACTGAACTCAGATATCGTTTTATCGGTTCTGAGGCAATGCGGGATAGGGGGGAAGATGGCCAGTGGCGCCCTGCGCTTCTTTCTGATCAATAAGGCAGGCAGGGCTGTAGGTTTCATAATTTTAGCCGCTATCTTCGCCATCGTCATCTCCTTGGCCGCCTAATTGTAATTTGTCGTTATTTTTTAACGAAAAGCCTTGAAATAAAGGTTTATTTAAATCGTTTTACGATTTGATTTCATCGGAAGTCTTTTCTACCATGTTCGACAAATAGGAGCATGATGACCACTAAGCAGTTCGAGGTTTTCGTGCAAGACAAGCCTGGTGAGGTGGCCAGGCTTGCCGAGGTATTAGCCAAGAACGCAGTGAACATACGTGGGATATCTACAGATTTAGGCAATGCCCAACCAGTTGTGCACGTCATCACCGACGACGAAGCGAGCGCGCGGAGAGTACTGAAGGCAAATGGTATCGAGTTCCGCGAGAAGGATGTGTTGGTAATCTCCATGTCTGATAAGCCGGGAGAGCTTGCCAAGGTGACAAAAAAGCTGGCTAGAGGTGGCGTAAATATAGAGAGCCTGTTCATTTTAGGCCCAAAGCAGTCCGAGGTGCAGGTGGCTTTGGGAGTGGATTCCTGGGAGAAGGCTCAAGAGATGCTCTCCAAGTGATCTATTAGCCTTCACTCTTTTTCTCATTCTTTTTTCCATTGCTGTTCTCTTGTATAGAAACCAGGATAATGGCGGAGACGATCAGCCCTGCCCCGATGGCAGTGAGAGCATCCGGCACCTCGCCTAGAATCAAGAAAGCGAAGAACATGGCGAAGACGATCTCCAGCAATAATATGATGGAGGAGACGGTAGCCCCTTTGCCTTTGAGTCCAGCGATATAAAGCAAGAAGGCCGCACCAGTGCAGAAGAGGGCCACATAGGCTACGGCGAAGAACCCATTAAGAGAGATTTTGTAGTCCTGAGCGAAGATGACTGCCATTGGCAATGAGGCTACCAAAGTGGTAACTATCACGCCGCTGGTCATGTTGAGCACATTTGGATGGCGCTGCAAAGCTTTCTTCTGATAGACGATATAAAAGGCCCATACCAATCCTGCCAATAGCACTATCAGGTTCCCCGTAAGGCTCCCATCCGCCAATCTACTCAAATCCCCTCCAGTGGAGACGACGAGAACTCCCAGCAAGCCCAGGCCTAAACCGACAAGGGTGAATCTCCCCAGAGATTCCTTCAATAGTATGGAGGCCAGGACAGCTACATAGACCACGTTTATATCGACCAGAAGAACGGTGTTGGTAGCACTGGTCATGGTGAGCCCCACATTCTGCAGTACCAAGCCAACAGCATTGAGAGTACCTATGCCCCATATCATACCGTCACGGTACACTGCAGCATCGAAGGAGCGTAGGAATATCGTTACAGCCAGTAAGAAAGGGGCCGCAATCAGGAAGCGCATCATAGCGAAGAGAAAAGGGTCGACCTCATCCACCCCTATTTTAGATGCTACGAAGCTTGTTCCCCAAATGAAGCTCGAAAGGATGAGGTAAGCCTCATACTTGTCCACTCGCAGACGCATTGCGCCCGATATATCGTACCGATATTTAGGTTAAATGGACTAAATCAGGCTATATTGACGATTCCAATGTCCTTCCCTCAATCACTTGAGTGCCCTTTACGCTCACCCCATCCCCGAGAACGCAATCGATCAAGGTTACTCCCTCATCGATCAGGCACCCTTCACCGAGGACAGAGGAGCGCACGGCAGCCCCCTTACGAATGAGGCAATTGCGCAGCAGCAATGAGCCCACTACCTGTGCTCCAGACTCCACTACCCCTTCCTCACCAATGGCAGAACGCATTATGAGGCTTCCTTCACCGACCCTGACCTCGTCTCCTAAGTACACAGGTCCGCGCAGCCTCGCGCCTTTAGCAAAGAACTTGCTGCCGCACACCTTACCTTCTACCTCCACACCGAAGATGTGCCGCTCTACCCCCTTTCTCTCTGCCATACCTAGGTTAGCGCTTAGCAGATCCTTGGGATGGCCGATGTCATGCCACATGCCCCTCAGCTTGAGACCGAAGAGAGGTTGACCTTCCTCCAACAGACGCGGGAACAGATTCTTGGAGAAATCAAATTTAGTGTCCTGGGGCACTCGCTTAAAAGCATCATTCTGGATGACATAAATGCCAGCATTGATCAGATGAGAGAAGACCTCATCACTCCTCGGCTTCTCTTTGAATCGTGTAATCCGCCCATCCTCCTCCAATCCCACAATCCCGAACTGCTCTGGTTTTTCTACCTCCGTGAGCGCTATGGTCACCATGGCCCCTGATTTCTTGTGGAAGCTTACGATATGATGGAAATCTATATCCATCAGAACATCCCCCATGGCCACCACATAAGTGTCGGGCAATTGCTTCTCCAAAAGTTTCACCGCACCCGCGGTGCCCATGGGCTGTTCCTCGAAAGCGTAGACGATCTCCACTCCATAAGCGCTCCCATCGCCTATGGCTTTGACCACTTCAATCGACTTGTAGCCACAGGCGAGATACACTTTTTGAATGCCAGCGGAGGCCATGGCGCGCAAGGTGTACTCGACACATGGCCTTCCTAGCACAGGCAACAGGGGCTTAGGACGATTGTTTGTGAGGGGCCTGAGGCGCGTGCCCTCCCCTCCCGTGAGAATGACAGCGGTGTCGATTCCATCGCTCATGGACTTTGCCTCTCTAGTCAGCAAGGTCTAGCCACACTTGCATATTTAATCGTAAAGGCTTTCCCTCCGCTACCACTAATCACTCGCACAGCTTGGCGATGTTCCAATTGCGCTTGGCTCCTAATAGTCGGGCAACGGGATCGCACTTAACCCTCAGCAGATAAAGAATAGGACCCAAGTTCTCGTCTGAGAGGGATTCCAGATTGGCCATGCCTTTGGAGACTATGAGGTCAGAATCTTCCAACCTAGCCATTAATTCATGCGGGATTTTATCAAGGTCTATCCCCACAGCAAAGGAACGAGTGGAGAGGATCTCATCCAGGCATTTGTCCAGACCAATGCGGAGCGCATCCTCCATGGTGACATCTGTTAGTATAGGTTCACCCTTCACCACGCCGAAGACCCTAGCGCCCTGCGCCTTCAGCTCATTGATCAGGATGCTATCCAGGACGGATTCACCACAATTGTCCAGAAGATAGGCTATTTCCATTCCTGGCCTAAGCAACCTTTTGGCCTTCGGGAGGTGGTTGATGCCCAAATCTTGATGCACTAGCTTGTCGAATCTCGACCTTAGCTCCTCTGGATGCTCCATACCCACATCGATGCCGAAATCCAGCACATTGCCAGCTATGGCCACTTTCACCGCCATTTCCAACGGATCCTCGGCCTCTCTGACCAAACTCTCGGCTTGAGGGAGAAGACTCTTAGCCACTTCGTCGCTTCTTATTTTGAGGTCACAATAGGGATCTTTGCTTCCAGAAACGGCGTAAGCGCGCTCGTGCACCATGGTAGCCAACTTAGCAGAGTTCATACCCTTGGGATAGTTTAGGGAGAGTATGCGCAAGCTCTCAGCCATGGCCTCCTCCACCGCTCCAGGAGAGACCAATTTTACTTCGTAAAGGACGCGGTGCAGAAGACAGGGGACGCATTCAGGCGCGAACTGCATGCACTGGCGTAAGATGCTCCTTCTCATAATTGTTGCGTGAACGCGCTCCGTTGTTTATGATAGCTCCCTTTGCCATCTCTCGGCAAATCTTATATCCAGTCCAGGTGTTTTTCCCGCTGAGGGGCCATGGCACAGGGGGTAACGCTGCGAGTAGTGCGGGCGCAGCATCAGTCTGAGGTTGGTCTGGGAAGAGCGAGGATCGATACCAAGACGCGAAAGGAGCTAGGCGTGGAGGTAGGAGACGTCATTGAAATCGTGGGTAAGAGGAGTACTGCGGCAAAGGTCTTCCGTGCACCTCAGGAGGACGAGAACATGGGCATCATCCGCATCGATGGGATGATAAGGTCCAATGCAGGCGTATCCATAGGCGAAAAGGTGGTGGTCATGAAGGCCGACCCACAGCCAGCCCAGAAGGTTACTGTGGCCCCCAAGATCCTTCCGCACGGGAAGAATATTCGCTTCGGCGCAGGGGTGGAAGAGCTGGTGAAAAAGGGACTAAATAATCGGCCTTTGGTGCGAGGCGATGAGATCATCATTCCCAATATCGCCTTGATGGGCAATTTCATTCCTTTCGTGGTAGTCCAGACAACCCCAAGCGGCGTGGTAGTGGTGGGTGAGCACACTGAGCTTACGGTAAAGACCGAGGTCATGGAGCAAAAGGCCTCGGTGGCTCCGTCGGTCACCTATGACGATGTAGGAGGATTGGAAGAGGAGTTGCAGCGAGTGCGGGAGATGATCGAGCTGCCCTTGAAGCATCCTGAGCTCTTCGACCGCTTGGGCATCGATCCACCTAAGGGCGTTTTGCTCTATGGGCCGCCTGGGACGGGAAAGACGCTCATCGCTAAGGCAGTGGCCAATGAGGCGGGTGCGGCTTTCTTCTCCATCCAAGGACCAGAAATCATCTCCAAATATTACGGGCAGAGCGAGGAGAAGCTGCGAGAGAAGTTCGAAGAAGCGGAGAAGAACGCTCCTAGCATCATCTTCATAGACGAGCTGGATTCCATAGCCCCCCGGAGAGAGGATGTGCATGGCGAGGTGGAGAGGAGAGTGGTGGCTCAACTGCTGACGCTAATGGACGGCTTGGGCGGCAGAGGTCAGGTGATCGTCATCGGGGCCACTAACCGAGAGGATGCCATAGATCCCGCCTTACGCCGGCCTGGTCGGTTCGACCGGGAGATTGAGATAGGAGTGCCCACGCGTGATGGCAGGAAGGAGATATTAGAGATTCACACCCGTGGCATGCCTTTGAGTGATGACGTGTCCTTAGACCATTTAGCCAATATTACTCATGGGTTCGTTGGGGCGGACCTCATGGCCTTGGCTAGAGAAGCGGCCATGAAGTGCCTTTCTCGCTTCGTGCCCGAGCTGGAACTGGGCAAGCCCATACCAGTGGAGATCCTAGAGCGCATAAAGGTGACCCAGCAAGATTTCGATGAGGCGTTGAAAGAGCTGGAGCCCAGTGCCATGAGGGAAGTACTGGTGGAGGTGCCAAAGGTGACATGGGATGATGTGGGAGGCTTGGAAGAAGTAAAGCGCCAACTACGTGAGGTCATCGAGATGCCTCTGGAAAACCCAGCGGCTTTCAAGCGCATGGGCATAAGACCTGCCAAGGGCATCCTTCTTTACGGGCCGCCGGGAACCGGTAAGACACTCTTGGCCAAGGCAGTGGCGAATGAGTCCAAGGCGAATTTCATATCGATAAAAGGACCGGAGATTATGAGTAAATGGGTGGGGGAATCGGAGAAGGCGGTAAGACAGGCGTTCAAAAAAGCCAAGCAGGTGGCGCCTTCGGTCCTTTTCCTGGATGAGATCGATGCCATCGCCCCTAGAAGGGGGAGTGCGAGCGATACCAATGTGACCGAGAGGGTCGTTAATCAACTCCTGACCTCTATGGACGGCTTGGAGACGTTGGAAAAGGTCACAGTGATAGCCGCCACTAATCGTCCAGACATTATAGACCCAGCCTTATTGCGTCCTGGTCGCTTCGACCGAATGATCCTAATACCAGTCCCTGATGCCAAGTCGAGGCTGGCCATCTTGAGCGTGCATACCAGGAACATGCCCCTTCGGAATGTTGACCTGGAGGCGCTGGTGGAAAAGCTGGATGGGTTCGTTGGCGCGGATATTGAGAACCTATGCCGAGAAGCGGCCATGGTGGCTCTGCGTGAGAATAAGGACGCGGAGATCGTAGAGATGCGCCATTTCGAAGCCGCCTTAAAAACCGTGAGACCATCGGTGGACAAGGAGGTTATGAAGCAGTATGAGAGCATAGCCAAGGTGTTGGATAAGGTGCGCCTTGGAGAACAAGATTTAGGCATGTACCGCTAAGAAATTCATCCGCTCTACATCTTCACCAATTGATTTGCATCCGGTAATAAAACTGCCCCCGCTGAGACGCATGGTTAAGAGCAGGGGCAGCGGCATAGGAAAAAATATACCATGTCCTCGGCTGTATCAATATGACCTGAAATCAAGCCAAAACTTTTCGGTAGGAAAATGAGTTCTTCGGTGACAAAAGGCGAGATGTATCGCGTGCGCCTCGCCTCATAATGCATTTTTTAATGCCCCTTTCCCGCCTCCATCCCAGTGCAATCATGTCTTACAATCATCATGCCAAAAGTGATGTGAATTCTTGGCCCCTCTGCCCATCCAAATCCGAAAATGTATGCTGATGCATCATTCGACTTGAACATACAATGTTAATTGGTTTGTATTTTGCACCAAATGGAACTATCAGCGATGGCACCGATAAAAGGTGCTAACTTTGGGAAAAGGGAGAGGTCAGAAGAGAACGAAACATGGATTACCGGCATTTGCATTATATCTAAGCGACATGGGCTCCATCATCGCTCAGAAAAAATGCCCCCAGTGCGGCCATATGAACCCTAAAGGGGCGACGAAATGTCTGCTCTGCGGGCGCGTGCTTCCGCCATAAAAGCACCCTGAATAACAACACCGCCAAACAATGGCACAGCTCTAGCTTTGTATATTCCAGACGTATGAAAAACTAAATATGATCCTTAGGCTCTGTTGAAAAATCTTGCTGTTATCTTATTAGATAATTATACCTAGGCATTTATTTATACTCGAGCGGCTCATAGAATGAGTAGCTCCCCTTGACTGAGCATGCCGGCAAGGCCCCGAGCTGGAGCTTAGGTTCTGGCTGACACGCTTCTTCAAGGGGACCGAACTGCCAAGAAGCTGAATTATTTCACGCAAATCAGCTTTTCCATTTTTTTCTTTACTCTATATTCTAAAAGTTCCTTTCGCCACCGAGCGATGGAGGAGAAAGCCTATTATATGGTCAATCCATTCACAATTACAAGACCAGATACCTGGGAGGGGCGCACTAATGAGGAAGTTCATCACTGAACTCAAGGGCAAGACGGTCATGACGAACGATGGTCAGATACTTGGCATGATAGAAAACTTTGTTATCGAGAAGAGTACGGGTGACATTCAGCATGTTTTAGTGGTACCCGCTGAAGAGATAGAAACGCGCCTCTTCAAGACTGATCCACAAGGCCGCTTGATACTGCCCTTCAGTGAGATGAACGCGGTGCGGGATGTAGTAGTCATGAACATAACGCACTAAACAACATCTCTAGTTCGCCTTGAATGATGCCCTCAATCTCGCTTTGTTGCTTTGCGCTTCCCCGAATTCGGGGGCTTTTTTGATGGCTTCCTCGTAGAATTCCAAAGCCTTTTCACTGTCCCCTTTTCTCTCAGCCAACATGCCTAAGCAATTTAAAGCCTCAGGGGTGGGATCTAGCCATAAGGAGGCTTCAAATGAGCTTTGCGCCGCCTTGAAATCATCGCGCGAAAGCTGCACCATGCCCAGATTCAAGAGGAATTCAGGCCTGCGATCGAGAAGCACAGCCTTCTTGATTGATCGCTCCGCCTCTTCCAAGGCCCCTTTAAGATACTGTAAACAGCCTAGATTATTCCAAGCATTTGCATGACGGGGTTCGATTCTTACAACTTCACAAAGAGCTTTTTCCGCTTCTTCCATCTTTCCCTGGAAGCGTAAGGCCACCGCTAGGTCATTGAGCAGGGCAGGTGAAGAGCCATATTTCTTCAACAACTCCTCTAAGAGGTCTGAAGCTTTGGGGTAATTCCCATCGGACAACAGCGCCACGCAAATAAGCCTATCATGGCACAGGTCCTCCCCCGCAGGTGACCCAAGAAGCTCTAAGGCAGCTTTCGGCCTGCCAGCGATTATATGCCTGATGGCCAATCTCTTCCTCACCTCCCCGTCATCGGAATGAGGCTGTAGAATCCATGCACTCTCCTCTTTCTTGCCTAGGCGATGTCCTATGGCCTCGAGCTCCAGCGCCAGCTCTATTGATGTGTTTTTCTCCCTCATCGCGGCAGTGAGGAGAGAGACTGCCTCCTCCAATCGCCCAAGGTCCAGTAGCAAGGACGCTTTCCTGCGCAGCGCCCAGACGTTGTTACGGTCGAACGTCAAGGCACGCTCCACCTCGCTCAAGGCTTCCTCATATCTGCCTAAGGCTTGCATGAGCAGGGCTGCATCCAAGCACCTTCGTAAAAGAGAATCCTCCTGGAGATTATGATGCTTGACCGTTGAGGAAAGAGGTGAGGTACCAGTTGTGATTTTCAATTCATCAATGTAAGGTGCATTGGCATCCAGCTTCCTCACCATCTGATAACTTCTTTTGGCATCTTCCAGCATACCCGCCGTTAGCTGCGCCCGAGTTAAGCCTAACCAGAGGTCCGCACGGCTTCCATCTAAAGCCACCGCTTGTCGCCATGCCTCTATAGCTTCGAGAAGATGTTTTTCCTGTGCCAGCATTGATGCTCTCATCACTAATATCTCTACATCGTTTGGATTTAGAGAAATAAGCGAGTCTAATACTTTTAGGGCCTCAGAACGCCTTCCCATTGATTCCAGCACTAGTGCCTTATTCCTTAAGGCTTGGACGTCATTGGGATGATGACGCAAAATTTCTTCGAAGGTGAAAAGAGCTTCCTCTTTGAGGCCTAGGGCGAATTGCGTAGCGCCTTTATTCAAAAGGGCGGGTTGCAGCCTAGGAGCGTACTTTAGCGCCTTATCATAAGCTCTAAGCTCCTTCTCCAGATCTCCTAGCTGATGCAGGACCAACCCAGCGAAATACCATGAAAGGGGATCGTCCGGCTTGGCCTTCAGCGCTTCCCCTATCGCCTCTAAAGCATCGTCCCATTCTTCAAGATCGTAGTGGGCCTGCGCCTTCATCCTCCATGCCAGATCATACTGGGGCTTCAATTCCAGGGCTGCTTTGATGTGCTCTAGGGCTGTTCGACTATCCTTTCCTTTCAAAGCTTCTGCAGCTCGCTGCAGATGAGAATCGAAGGGCATTGTAGAGGGCAGGATGCGCCTTCCTTCCCTCTGCAGAATGGAGCGATCGACATGTTCAGTGAGCCTCTGCCAAAGGCCATATTTCCTTATCAGCAGAATAGTCCTTTCCTTGTCCGAAAAAGAGACTCCTTCGCTAAAGGCCAGTTCTTTAGATTTAGCGTCAAGATCATGAGAGACGATAAGGACTGGCAAGCGCTTTTCGACCGATGCTTTATCTTTTATTATGCGTACACCTTGCGCAGAAGCATGCTCAGGCTTTCTGGACGCCATGACCAGATAACTCTCTTCTCCTTTCTCGGCCTCAAGAAAAACGAGGTCTTTCTCCAACTCCGTACGGGTAATTTGAAGGCCCATTCTTTCCAGCAGTTCCGTGATAAGGTCTTTGAAAGCTTCTGGAGTCATATCGTTTAGGGTGCGAATTAGCCGAGAATCCAATCGTGCCTCGAGGTCCTCATGCTTCATTCATTCGCCTCCAGCTGAGTTCGGAACTTGATTAGCCTGGAATCAGCCAAATTCCCTGGGATACGAGAGAGTTCTTCTCGGCATTCCTCAGCTCGACCGGCATCGCAGAGGACCATGGCACGCTTGAGAGAGAATGGCGCACTCTCCTCATCCACCTCACCTGAGCAGAGTTCCCCTAACATCTGCAGCGCTTCCTCCGTCTTTCCTATCCACGCCCAAAGGAGAGCGATGTTAGACCGCGCCACCTTCCACAAGGCTGGGTACTCCTTCGCCCTTGAATATGCTGATATGGCATTTGCAACGCGTTGCTTTACGAATCTCAAACGCCAAGATTCCTCTAATTGCATATCTGAGACCGACAACACCAATAGTGAGTGGATATTCCCCATTCTAACACTAGCCCTTGCCCAAATTTCGCTATTGAACTCCAGGTTTCCGACCTCTTGAACTAAGCGCCAGAGAAATGCCCGCCGGGGTATGCGCTCATCTCCCCAGAGATGAAATGAGATGCCTGCTGAAGCCAAGTACTGCTCTACCAGAAAACATAAATGCTCCTGGGCGCCGCTTTCTAACAAGGAGCCAATTCGCACGGCTGGTTCAATTTCCTCTCCAAAATTTATCCTGGGAGATGAGGCTGGAAATACTCGTAGCAAAGCATTGCCCAAACGCTGAAGCCTCAAATCTGCCATAGGATCGCTGAAACGCTCTAGGAAGGAGAGAGGATCATTGATGCGCTCGAGACATCTTCCACACATCACCACTCCTGCCTTAGTGTCCGAACCACATCCAATGCATGCCATCTCGCATCTTACAATGAGCTAGGCAGTTTAAGAAATTTGAGTGTGAATGACATGAATCATCCTTTCCCTTGGCGAATAACAAATTTTATCGGTGCAGATGACGGCTTCATGAAGGATTCAATATTTTGTTTTAAGGGGTAATTCGCGAGTGCGGCAAAGTGACCTTTTCTTCGCTACGGCCTGATAAGTTGCATAAAAATGAGTCTGAACATGTGTTTGGATGCTTTTCGCTGAAGATAGATGATAAATGATGCTTAGAAAATGAATTGATTTTTCAACGATCAATCCTCAAAGGAGTCGATGAAGGCCTTGACTCAACAAGGAGGACTTAGTAAGCTTACAGCTTTTTTATCATATACGGACCGTCTCGGGTGTATCCTAAGGAGGCATAATATCTCCTTACGCCCACACCGCTCGTCACCGCGATCGTCTCATAACCTTCTCTCGCTGCTAAATCCTCAGCTTCGGCCATCAACTCCTTCCCGAAGCCACGGTGTTGCCATTCTCGGCCTCGCACCCCTAATCTCTCCATCTGACCGAAGACCTTTAGCTCACGCACTCTGGCCACATCTCCCTGAAGGGGAAGGCGAAGACGAATATACCCGACCAAGGCATCGAACTCCTCCAAATCGAGGGAAATGAAGGCTTCTTTCCCCGAGGAAGCTTTGTATTCCAGGCGGTTTAGTGCTACCTCGTTGGCTGAGGACTTTGCTATGCGGTTCAGGCCAACCTCGCGGCACCTGATACAACCGCATCGCCTACCTTCCGAACGCATTTTGGCATGGATTATCTCCCGCAGATGACCTTTGTCTACCCCTGCCTCGATCAGATCCACAGGAATGTCTCTCTGAATGCGCTGGATGCGTACATAGCGAGGTACAATCGCCTTCATCTTGGCGATGACTTCGACTGCCTGCTCCGTTGAGTACGGGGTGAATGACCTTTCCTTCCATTTATCATACAAGGGCGTGCCCTTCACCACCAAAGTCGGATATATCTTAAGCATGTCTGGACGGAAGCGCTCATCATTGAACATCAGACGAAATGATTCAAGGTCCTTTTCCGGATTAGACCCTGGTAGTCCTGGCATGATGTGATAGCATATTTTCAGACCTTTTTCCCTGGCTACCTTCGTGGCCTTAACGATCTCTTCCACACCATGCCCTCGATTCACGGAGCGCAATATCTCATCGTCGAGTATTTGCACCCCCAACTCCACCCTAGTGGTGCCGAGATACAAGCACCTATCCGCAACGGAGTAATCGAAAGAATCGGGCCGGGTCTCTACAGTCATACCAATGCACCGATGAGGAGCTCCTTCATTCAAGCGATGAGAATCCTCCAAAGTCCCTCCAGATGTCAGATTCATGGCGTCAAAACAGGATTTTACAAAATAAACCTGATATTCCCAAGGCCTTGATGTGAAAGTGCCGCCCATTATTATAAGGTCCACCTTATCCGTCGCGTGCCCGATAGCTTCCAGCTGCTGCAGGCGAGCGGTTACTTGTTTATAAGGATCGTATTCATTGTGCGATGCACGCCTAGCTGCAGGCTCTTTCCCTGTATAGGATTGGGGTGAGTTGTTGTCTACCCCTCCCGGGCAATATGTGCAGCGCCCATGGGGACAGGGGGCAGGAGAGGTCATGACGGCCACTACAGCTACTCCCGAGAGGGTGCGGACATCCTTTCTCCTTAGCACTTCCTTGACCAAAGGTTTCATTTCCTCGGTGGCTCGGCTAAGAGTTTCTGAATTGGGAGGAACTGTGGAAAGGCCCATCTCCCTGCATAGCTCGATCTTCTTGCGCTGAAGCGATACCTTATCGAATACCTCCCCTTCGGCAATCGACCTCAGAAGGCGTTCGTGATAGTCCACAAACTCACCATGTCCACGAAGGATAAAAGCTTGAGCCTTTCTTCATCAAAAAAGCCAGCGCTTTTGCTTAGCTAAGGCGTACAATACGCCGAAAATGGAGAAGATGGCGAAAGCTAAGCCGAAAAAGAACACCGTTGATTCCTGATAGAAGAGTCCGAGTAGGGCGACTAAGAGGGCGACTAGCGTAAGCACAGCGAATATCTTCATCTCCGCTGTATGGCGCACCCTTTCGCTTGAGCCGTTATCCTTAATACTGCTCATAATTCCCCTTGCTCATAATTGTTCTAATTGAAATACACCTTTACTTCTTCTTTCTCCTCCACCTTCTCTTCCGGCCTGAATTCTATTACATCCACAGCCAATACCGCCGTGCAAGGGATTAGTCTGGTCCTTCCTGGGACCCCTTCCTTCTCCTCCAACATTAGACTAAGAGCAGAGTCGTGGCCAAAGGCGGTATACCCCTTGAAAACGCCTACGGACTCAAGGGGCTGGTCCCCTGAACCTTTGCTTAAGACCCTGTATTTTGAGCCTTTGGTCATTCCGATTATCTCCTCTGCCTTCTGCAAAGTTTTATTCGGAGCCATTCATCTCCCCTCCGCCAGGCGTTGAAGATGATCCACTGTCTTGCGGTATGAGTCCATCGCCATCTCCACATTGGCCTCAGTGAAATTCCACGCCTTTGACAGGTCCCCATATCTTATGCGATATCCTTTTTTCTTTTCCCCTTCTCTCTCTGTCTCCACTTCTTCAAGTATATCGATGGCTTTCAACTTGTTGAGGTGGCGATATATTGTGGGCTTTGTGGTATTTAATTGAGCAGCCAGATCTTCTACTGTCCAAGCACGTTTCATATTCTTTATTAGGCACTCGGTGAACATGCGATAGGGTACGCTTTCCTGCACATCTGAGGCGTTAGTCTTAGGATCATACCCTTTGGGAAGGTATCCTATCATCTGCAGGAATTGAAGAGCCACCTCGTCTATATCATCCAAAGGTGTCAGGGGCGTGTTACTCACAACTTGTATTTCGAACATATTATCGCTCCGCTTGATGATTTTAAAGCATTAATTATATTTTCTATCGGTTGGAGCTAGAATTATTTTAATTTATATTTATGTCAGGATTTAGATAGAACTCTCTTAATTTCAATGAAGGAATAAAGTAAACAAGCTTTTTTGGAACGATCAATGCAGAAATGATGGCATAAGTGCAATGAATTCGATTCCTTTATACAAATAGGATAAGTTTTGCCTCCTTTTAGAAAAATAATTTATATGATGGGAGACTAGAATTATCAAGGTGAGTTATCTTGGAGAAGAAGACTGTAATCCTGGCGGTTGCCATAGGCGCAATAGTGCTAGTCGCCGCAATAGCTGCAACATTCTTCATGACGCCCGCTCCCCAAAAGGGGAAAGTAATCTACTGGATTCAAATCGCACCTAAGGATCAACAGGCTAATTTCGCCTCTCGGGCCATAGACGCCGGAGTTAGTTGGGAGCCATATTGCTCTGATTCTGTCTTAGCTGGAGATGCGCATGTGCTGAAATGGTCCGGGGAAATTTGGCCGAATCATCCATGCTGTGTGTTGGCCGTGAAGACTTCCTTTCTTAATGCCAATCCTGATCTAGTGGCTAGAATTACGAGAGCACATATCGAGGCGAACCAATGGGTCTTAGATGCATTAGCTAACCCAAATGGCGCCAATTACACTTTATTGATGCAGATGGGCGCTTCCTTCAGCGGTCGTTCAATAGCTGTGGTCCAAGCCGCGGTGGAGCATATAAAATACTCTTACCAGCTTTCCACGGAAGTTCAGAATGGCTTCAAAGAGTTTACTCGAATGTTCATCGAGTTAAATCAGACCAGCCTCGGGCAATATGCTAATGTTGAAGCTTTTTTAGCTGACTTCGTAGACACTTCTGTCATAACTGCGGCGATGAGCGTGCAACCCTCTGAGGAGATATTAGGTGAGGTGAGGATAGGATATCTAACAGGGGATCTGCATCAATTCGCACGGGTGGTGGCCATGAACGCTACGGTGGGAGGTGGAAAGACTCTCTACCAAAAATACGGAGTGAGTGTCATATCCCCCAATCCTGCAGGCTATCTCAACGGTGGGGCAGTAATGGACGCTTTCGCAGCCGGTGTGATTGATGTGGGCTACCTCGGGGCACCACCGGCCATCCTGAAGAAGTTAAACGTGGGTACGGATATTAAAGTGGTAGCCTTGGCCAACAGCGAGGGGTCGGCCATCCTCGCCCTCCCAGACATACAAAGCTTTGACCAGTTGGACAATAAGACCGTGGCTACGCCTGGCCCTTCCTCGATCCAACACCTGCTCCTACTCGTCTATGCTAAGGAAAGAGGATTCGAGGTCAGGCTGAAGGGCACCTAGAAGTGCCCGTTCCAAACCTTTTTATCACCTCAATCAAGTTATGTTGTCCATGTCTGGGAGCCTTACCAACAGGACTCAATTTACGGATAGGAAGACTTTGCTTAGAAGAAGGCTCTCAAATATTTTCATAGTGTTGGTTTCTTTGACTGTCTTCATCCTGGTATGGTGGGGCCTTTCGATTATTTTCAATTTAAAATATTTCCCCCCACCCGACCAAGTCTTTCAAGCTTTTGTCAAATCCTTCAATGTTCCTGACCCCAATCTAGGGATAACGATGTGGCAGAATATTTGGGCTAGTTTGCAACGCTTCCTCCAGGGATTCGCCTTAGCATTTGTAATCGCCATTCCCTTGGGATTACTTATGGGGTTCCTCCCCTGGGTGGAGACGTTCTCGCGACCCATCGTAGAGCTTTTCCGCCCCATTCCCCCCATAGCCTGGGTGCCATTCTTCTTCGTCGCTTTCGGCGCCTTTCTCAGCCCCATATTAACAGTTTTCATCGGTGTGTTCTTCCCCTTGCTCTCCAATGTTATATTAGGAGTGAAGAGCGTGGATGATTCCCTGCTCGATGCCGCTCGCACTCAGGGAGCGGGAAAGCTGGCTCTATTCACTAAGGTCATCCTTCCTTTTAGCGTGCCTTATCTTATGACAGGCATTACCATCGGTATGGGAGTGGGCTGGATGTGCATAGTGGCAGCGGAATGGATAGCTGCCTCCGGAGGAGGGGTGGGTTATTACATCCTAGTGCAACAGCAGGTTGGCTTCTATGACTATATGTTCGCCGGCATGATTGTAATCGCTATACTAGGTTTGCTAACTGTTACTTTAAGTGGCTGGGCGGAGAAGATCATCCGCAGCAGGATGGGGATGCTGTGATATTGTCTATAAAGAATCTGAGGAAGTCTTTTCCAAAAAAGGATGGTGAGACCCTAGCCATAGAAAATTTCAATCTCGACGTGAAAGAGGGTGAGTTCATATGCGTCTTAGGACCTTCCGGTTGCGGGAAGACTACCCTATTGCGCATTATCGCTGGATTAGAGACTCCCACCTCAGGCGAGATCCTGCTAAATGGCAAACCTATAAAAGGGCCGGGTTCCGACAGAGGCATGGTCTTTCAGGAGTTTGCCTTATTTCCCTGGCGGACGGTGCGTAAAAACGTGGAGTTCGGCTTGGAGATAAAAAAGGTTCCTGCAGAAAAAAGAAGGGAGATTTCGCAAAAATATATTGACTTGGTCGGGCTGAAAGGTTTCGAAAACTACCATCCCAACCAATTATCGGGAGGGATGAAGCAGAGGGTTGGTATAGCCCGCGCCTTGGCTAACGAACCCATGCTACTCCTTATGGACGAACCCTTTGGCGCTCTAGACGCACAGACAAGGAATCTTATGCAGAAAGAATTGTTGAGAATCTGGAAAGAGACGAGGAAAACCGTTCTTTTCATCACCCATTCAGTGGACGAGGCCTGCTTCCTTGCGGATAGGATAGTTGTCATGACCTCCCGGCCCGGCACAATCAAAGAAATATTCGAGGTGAGTTGGGAGAGGCCGAGGGACAGGGCGAGTGTGGAATTCGCCAATCTGCGGAAGAAGATATTGGCTGAATTGGAGAGAGAAGTTGTAAAGACGCCTCTTTTCGGTGCCTCACCCATCACGAGTGCCTAAAGAGCTTTCTTCGCCGCCGCCTCTATGGCCCTAAGAACCGAATCGCGTGGTATTACGACAGATACTGGCACTGTCAGAATCTTCTCCACTGTGGGGGCGACTATAGGAGCGCAGACCACTGCCAATGCTCCATCTCTCTCTGCCATTACCGCAGCGATGATGGCCTCTTCCATGGTCTGAGCTGGATATTCTTTGACCCTCACCTTCTTATCCCCCACAGGAACTATACGCTCCTCTATTTTGTTCAGCACCCCCCTAGAGGCGATCACGGCGATGAAGGGGCCGGAAGGTTGCTTCTCCAAGGTTCGTACAGCCCTCAGCACGCTGCGCACCGTTCTGAGGTTAGGTTCCCGCTTCTCCTGCATTATTTTGTAGATGGTAGAAGGGGATAGTCCAGTACGCATGCAGAAATCGTTAATACTCATCTTCAAATCCTCATTTAATATCTTTTTTAGCGAATCTCTAAAACCTTCTGGCCCGCGCAAAATGCCGATGATGAGCTCGTCCACCAAGGTCATCCCTTATCCTCCTTCCTGATCATCTTGGCGGCGTTGATGCCAGCTATGCAGCCTTGACCTACGGCTCGCGCCAACTGCCAGGGCTCCCCCGTAACATCACCGCATGCGAAAACGCCTGGGACCGAGGTCTCCATATCCTTGTTGACCTCGATTATTCCGCTGGGATCTGGTATGATATCAAGATCTAATGCCAAGTCGGCCGCGCCCTTGGCTCCAAGCTCGATGAACACGCCATCAACCTCCAGCCTGCGCCCATCGTTCAGCTCTAAGGCGCTTACGACTTCTTCACCGATTATTCGGGCTACGGATGCTGGGGAGACCATCTGAACTCTCGAAGCTTTGACCTTAGACATAAGCTGGGGGGCCACTTTTAGACTTTTTGAAATCCAGTAGACTATGGAAGCATACTCCGTGAGGAGCAGGGCTGAGGCTGCAGCCGTGCTTTCATCTCCCACCACAGCAACCTTCTTGCCACGGAAGAAATTGCAGTCGCAATTGGCACAATAGCTGACCCCCCTGCCTAGGAAATCCTTCTCCCCGGGTACGTTGAGTTTCTTGCGGGACACTCCTGGGGCCAGTATAATTGCCTTGCAAACGATCTCTAAATCGCTGTCTGTTATGACCAAGAACTTTCCATCCTTCTTCCCCAGCTTCATAACGTCTTGCTCTAACAGCTGAGCTCCGAATTTTCGCGCCTGTTCTGCGCCTCTAAGCAAGAGATCCTTTCCGGACGCTCTTTCCAAACCAAAATAATTCTCTATCTCAGCCCGGTTTAGATTGCTTGCTTCTAACCTCCCCAAAACTATTACGCTCACCTTCTTCCTAGCGGCATGTATAGCCGCCTGCAATCCAGCAGGTCCCGAACCGATGATTACTAAATCGACCTCCAATGGCTCACCGTCCCAATCCTCTCAATCACTCAAAATATAGTACGGACGCGGGGCTATTTGTCCATTTGGAGGGGGCTGGGGGTTTATTTGTTTCCGAAAGGTACCATAAATGATTATCTAACTATCACCCTGCCACTGCTTCGTCGTTAATCTTTTTTTCTTATAAGTCCCTTTGAGCAATAAAATCACTGCAAGAACCATATAACACTTTCAAAGATTTTTCTTAATCCTGGCCGCCAACTGCTCCTTAGGCATAGCACCGACAATGCGATCCGCCAACTGTCCTTGCTTGAATACCAACAATGTAGGGATGGCACTTATCCTGAATTTACTCGGGATAGCTGGATTCTCATCGGTATTCAACTTCCCGAATACTACCTTGCCCGCCATCTCTTTGGCCAGAGCATCAACTATCGGTGAGACCATGCGACAGGGTCCGCACCACGGCGCCCAACAATCGACAACGACCATTGGGTACTTATTCACGAAGGCATCGAAACTCACATCGGTCAAATTGACGGGTTCATGAGGCCAATCGAGGATTTTTTCCCCTTTTTTCAATTCTTCCATCTTCTTCCTCCTTATTGCTTCCAATTCTTCATCCATGCTACTCCCCGATTCCGGTTGTGCAAAGTATTTGCAAAACCGAAGCATCTTTTAAAATATAAATTTTTCTTTTTTAACCTCGGAATTATGCGCTGCTCCTGTCCCGTCTTGAGGAGAGTTAAGCCCATAGCACTTTTTATCCAGCCACCCGAAGGGTTTAAGAAAGAAGATAAACATTCCGCTTTTAGTGAGGGCCGATGATGGTGGAAGCTTCTGAGCTCATAGGTCTGCAGGTATACACCCCTAACGGAATCTTTCTGGGAAATGTGAATAATCTGGTCCTGGATTTGGAACATAAGAAGGTTGATGGGCTTTTCATACATGAGACCAATCCTCTTCTAGTGGAGGATTCTAAGGCTGTCAATGTACCATACCGCTGGATTCAGGCCATCGGAGATGTAATAATACTCAAGTATTTCCCTAAAAGGGTCGTGACGCGCAAAGGTCCAGTGCCGAAAAAATGAGTTGTTTCAAATCCACCTATTTGGCCTGGTATGTCACGCAATATTTACGTGGATGAAACCGCAGTCATTATCGGCGATGTGGAACTGCATGATGGTGTAAGCGTTTGGCCATTCGCAGTCATAAGAGGGGACCATGGTGGCAAGATCATAGTAGGCGAGAACTCCAATGTCCAAGATCATGCAGTTCTGCACACAGCCGAAGGACGCTCCACTACCATAGGCAAGGATTGCACCGTTGGACATGGGGCCATAATCAATGGAGCCGTTGTCGGCGATCGATGCATCATAGGCATGAACTCTTCTATACTGGATGGTGCAGTGATCGGCGAGGATTGTATAATAGGCGCTAACGCCGTCATAACTGGTCTGAGCGTCATACCTCCCAGGTCAGTGGTGGTGGGTGTACCAGGCAAGATCATCAGGAGCGATGATCCTCACACTCGAGAGAGGGCTTTAGAAAGCTCGCTATCCTACCAAAGACTTAGGGACGAGTACTTGGCTGGTCGCTATCCTCGCCGCAGGGGTCCTTGATACCCCTAGACCTCAGCTCTAGGACAATCCTATCAATATCTATTCCACAGGCTCGGGAGAGCTCTTCGTGCATGATTCTCATGCGTTCCGCAGTGCTGTGATGGCCTTTTCTTTCTATCTCTCTTATCGCCTCCTCAAGGGTTAGCATTCCGTTCTCTCCCTTGACTAAATTGTCTGCGTGGCACACTATCTTGTCCTCTAGGGTACGAGGCATATAGTCACCCGGGGGCAGTCCTAAAGCCAAAGCCTCCTCATCAGTGAATCCTGCCGCCACATGTCTGCCAATCACTTGAATGAGGCGTTCTGGCAGCCCTCTCTCTCTCGCTAGTCGTACGCTCTCCGCCACATGCAAAACCGATTGCGTTCTAGTGCGCCCTAGATCGTGTAGAAGTGCCGCAGCCAATACCAAAGGCAGGTCAGCGCCAGAGCGACGCGCCATCTCTGCGGCTATCAACTTGACAGTGCAAACATGCTGTAACAGGCTGCGCTTGGCACCCTCTTCCTCAAGAATCTGCAAGCATTCTCGCTCACTGGGCATCTTCTCTTTCAATGATTTTCTTCCCTTTCTCACAAGGAATCACCCTCAATCTGCCATGGAATTCTTTCCTCAGCCCTTCTCCCCTAGTGAGACGGTCTAGGAAGACCGCCAATGCAGCGACTTCGGAGTGTGGCTGATTCCCTACCGCCACATTGAAATCAGCCATTTGATACACGTCTCCTGGTACCTTTTCCGCTCCCACCACTACCAGCAAACGCTCTTCTGCATGCGTCCATATCTTAGGCATCACGTTATCGATATGCAGTCCATACATTGTGAGGTGCACTCTCGTGCCCTCGAAATCGCGCATGAAGGGCTTCCATTTCACACCCGTCCTGATTTCAAAATCCCCACCAAAACGTCGAACCACATCCATCACACTCTCCTCTAAGTCAGGGTCCTTCGTAGAGAAGGCGATGGTTTTGGCCCCTAAAGCGCGAGAGGTCAGGGCCACATGAGTGGAGATGCGCTTGTCCCTCGCGGGACGATGGCCTAGCCTAAGCACGTGTATTTCCATTCTCCACCTGCTCAATCCTTGACGCGCTCTATGCGGTGCCCACGGAAGTCAAGCCGAACGGATCTCTTCACCAGAGACTTCAGCATAGTGGAAGTTATTCCCAGCTTCTCAGCCACGTCACCAGAGAACTTTCCCTCACTGCCTACCATCTTGAGTATCTTTTCCTCGAGTTCCTTGAACTCCTCCTCTGGCATCATAGCTACTGACAACACGTCCGATATCTCATAGACCGGCCAAGAGGCATTGATGTGGAACGAGTTATAATAAGTGTGATAGGACTTCTCCGGATAGTTTCCCCCCGTGGATTGCCACTTGGTTTCTACCAGCTTCATCTTCTCGAAGAAGCGTATGGCCTCCTTGCCCTCCTCCCCGTACTTGGCCTCGATCTCCTTTGCAGTACGCCACTCCAAGGTGACCTCTTTAAGGACCTCCCTCTTCACCTTGGTATCAACGGCCCGTAGCATCGGGACGAGTTCTGAGGGCTCGTTGATGACCTTTATTCTATTCATATCACCTCTAATTGGTTTACAGGATTATAAATAAATGTGAGTCCTTGCTCGCATCAAGTAAGAAAATAGTCGTTAACACCCAATGCGATGCCTAAATTATCAGACATCGACACAATGATCCGTTTAATATATAAAGGCCTAATTCTTAATACTCTTGCTTTGACTTTCTTATTAAAACTTGCCAGATGGTTGTGAAATTTATTATTATAAAATTCCTAGTCGTAAGTAAAATTAATTAGTGATGGATGAAAAGATTATTATCGGTCAGCTGCATTCGAGGTGTGGATGCCTATCAAATACCAATGCTTCACATGCGGAAAGCGGCACAATACCGAACAGGCGGCATTAGACTGTTGTGATGGCCCGATTCAAGCCATAGAGACCAAGGTCAAGCGTGACGTTTACCGCGCTCCCTGGGGAAATATGATCAGGAAAGAGAAGAAGTGAGACTCAGGGTAATAGCGAGAGCGCATGCGGGTACAACTAGCATGAGAAAGTCATCGTCTACAAATTTTGTACGCGCTCTTTCCACCCCTATGGCCAAAATGGTAGCTATTAAGCAGGCCAGCATTATGATCCAATCAAACCCTATAATATAATAGAAACAGAGTGAGGCCAAAACGTAATAGAATATAGCAGGCAATAAAGGATATAACCTACTCTCTCGTCGACGCAACTCACCTATCATTGGATCTACTAAAGCCATCCCCAGAACTGCCGGCGCGGCAATCTCCAAAGGAAAGAGAAGGAATATTAGAGTGAACCCCAAGGCCGCCCAGGCAGCAGCGGATAGACGGCGATACTCGTAATCACGAAAGCCAATAATCCTCCATTGGAAAGCTAAGCGCATTAGGTCGAAAAAAAGGACGATTATCAATATGAGAACTAAGCCTAACCATTTCCCCACCCCGAATATGAAATCGGGAATTGCATAATATATCAATAGAAGGGGTGCGCTCATGTGCACTATGCGTCTCAACCAATAGCCTTCTTCCATCGAGAGCCATATGGAATTTCTATTTTATTCTTCATCTCTATACGAAATTTTGATGCGCATACTTGCCCTCAATACCTCTATATAGAATTAAGGTAGAGATGGAGAGGACACTGAGCACAGTGAGTATACCGGTGATGGAAATCACAGGATCACGATCGAGGCTGAAAGACAAGATGGCTATGCCCAGATCAGGCAGTAGCGAAACCATCATGAACCGTGTCATCACCCCAGGATTGAAAAGGACTGAGTTAGGGCTTAGGCCTGTCAGGTATGCGGTGGCCACCACCATAAAGGCTGTGGTGGTGTAGAGTACAGGCAGTGCCAACCATAGCAGTCTTGTCTCTTGGTTGACCGAGGCTATGGCCAACACGAAAAAGGTCGAAGTTAGGATGGTGAGTAGGAAGAAGGCAGCAAGCTTGGCCTTGATGACCTGGGGAACCGTGATAGGTAAGGTCTCAAGATAATCCAATGCGTCGAGGTTCGCGATCCAAGAATATAACAGTATGCCGAAAGAACCCACCATTGCGGCATAGAATACAGTATTGAAACCTACTGGAATGGCTAAGCCGTTATTCACGTACCAAGTAGTGAAGGATATGAGGAGTAATGGGACGATATAAGCAATCAGCATCTTACTGATCCCGCCGGAACGGGCCATATCTGAGAACTCCTTGGAAAGTAAAGGCTGTAGGGATCGGGCCATTCGAAAGGCATCGAAGTAACGGGGATAGTTGTCCCCAACGCGCTGTGTTTCCACCAAAGGAATTTGCCGGACCAAAATCACTGCTGATGCTGCCATGGCTAGGCACGAGACCAGACTAATGATAAAATACACAATCGATAAGGATAGGTCCTCCCCCAGGGGTCTAAGGCCTAACTGGAAACCCCAAGATGGAAGAAGGTACTCCAATGGGATAAGGTCAATGCCGTAAGCCATTATGAGAATCATAAAGGCCGTCATCACCACCAAGAAGGCCGCTTTAGAGCGGATGTAAAGTACTGAGACGAGGAAAGAAAAAGACACCCCTAAAAGAAAGGATAAAAGCACCGTTACGAACACTGCCAATAACGAGACAAGCCTATAATTTACCACCAAGGTAGAAGCCAGGGCTCCAACCAACCCAGGAATGAGGATCAAAACTACATAGAAAATGACATCCCTAAGGTACATCGAGGCATAGGCTTTCCTAAAAGTGAAGGGCAGCAGGAAGGGCATCGCTACCAGAAAATTAGTCCGACCATACCGCCTCTCCAGATATGTCTTACCCAGGAATCCGAAAGCTCCTACGCTCAAGCCGTAGATGAAGACGCCTGCATTGGTGAAGAGAAGTATATCGCGTATCGGGATGTTAGCCTCAATTATAGGCAATGTAGAGGTGAAGAAGAAACTGATGGCGAAAACGTATACAGGCATGGAGAAGAATACCCTAGCTGAGGAATAGGAGACGTGCAGGCGGTATTCCTCCTTTAGCATTAGCTTAATCAGATCGAGCATCCAGTTCTCCTACCATTCTCAGGAACAATTGCTCGAGGCTCTCGCCACGTTCCTCTAGCTGTGCTATTTGCTCATGCGCGACCAGTCGTCCCTTGTTCAATATGACCACTTCCTGGCAAAGCCGCTGCGCTATATCCAGCATGTGCGAGCATAAGAATATGGTGCGTCCTTGGGATCTCAAAGACAGTAGATAATCACGCAATTTCTTCTGATATATGGGATCCAGATTGATGAATGCCTCATCCAGGAAAAGGAGCTCGGGTTCATGTATGAAAGCCGACGCCAACATCACTTTCTGCCTCATTCCCTTGGAAAGGTCACGGCACAGAGTGCCCTTGGCCTCATGGAGATCAAAGAAATCGAGCCAGTGCTCAATCCTTCGCTCTTCATCCTTGACTTGGCGTACTTTGCACGTGAAATACAAAAACTCCCAGGCGGTAAGATAAGAAGGGGGGCTCTCCACCTCCGGAACGATGCCCACACGCCTCTTGATCTCCAGCCCTTGTGAGGCACAGTCCAAGCCCAGTACCGCAGCATTCCCCTGACTCGGCTGTGTCTGGCCTGTCAGGATGCGTAGCAAGGAGCTTTTTCCCGCACCATTTGGTCCAAAACAACCGAATAACTTACCCTTCTCCACTGTAAAGGATATGCCGTCAAGAGCTAACTTCGAGCCATATTTCTTGCTAAGTTGATTTACCACAATTACGTCCACGCCTCTGAAGACGGAAAAGGTACTATTCAACAATTGCCTTAAGACTATCCTTTGTTGTAATTTAGAGTTCCTTTTAAAACTCAGTAGTCATAAAGGATGATGGAACATGGACCTTTGTGTAAACGCTATGATCACCGCTAATTTTTTTATAAAAGGGGGAACTCTAAATCTGATTAACTCCATTTTTAAAAATAGGGATTTAGCATTTTTTTGATTTAGGACGTTATTTTTGTAATTTTAGTTCCCTGCCGTTGTACCTTCTTCTTAAATAAATCAGATTTATTTATAATTATATTATATATAAATAATGCGACATTAATTCGTATCAATATAATAAGCTTACCAGGAGTTCGATAAAAAAGATTGCATCCTTTTGTTGATCTAATGGGAAGGCTTTATGAACATCTCTGAGATTTAAGATGAGAAATAATGCGCGCTGCGATATTGCTCGACTTAGATGAAGTGGAATTTATAGAGCCTACCTTTGAGGATCTTGCTGATGACAAATATACAGGAATGATTCTATCTATGCCCGCCAAGGCAGCCAAATTGCTCATTTCTACGGACGATTACCCCTTAGCTGTCGCTTTAGACAGTGGTAAGGGATGGAAATGCACCTCTTTCCTACTACGCAGACCTGATCCCGAGATTTTTGATAAGCTTGAGGAATTGGATGCGGAAATCTTTCAAGAAGAGAAGAATGAGTGGCAGGCGGCGGTGCGAGAATATTACTCTTTGAGGATCGCTGAAGAAGTGCCCCCCGCGCTCGATGACTTCAATCCTGGCCGTGTCCTCAATATCTCACGGTTGATAAATAATAGGTGGGGTTCGATGGAAGGAGAAATATGCATCGACGCTTGTTGCGGATCTGGTGCGGGGTCGGTTGCCCTACGAAGCTTGGGGATGCTTCCCATTTCTTTTGATAACGATCCCTCTCTCCTGTCCTTAGGGTTGCGCAAAGGCCGGCTAATGCCTGAGGAGACGATGTGCCTTGACGGCACCCATGCATCGAAGTACTTAACACGTTGCGAATATGGAATAATGCTCATGGCGGGTGAAATTGGACCGCATAATGCACCCTTTTGGAGAAAGATCACTCATGAGATGATAGAGGTGACCGAACTCCTGCTTGTGACGGTAGGGACGGAGAGAGAGGCTAGGCAGATCCAATCCTGGGCTCAAGAAAAAGAATGCAGGGTTCAGACGTTCGAAAATGAGGGCGACCCTTTCTATGATAGGTGGGCATGCGAAATTAATAAGGTCTGATTAATCGCTAGGATATCCAGTAAGATTTTCCCTGCTTTGGAGACTTTTTGAGTCCATTAAGCACTAGGCAAAAGTATAAGTAAAGATGAAAATTTAGGAAAGGTTAAATCTCTAGCATCAAAAACTTGAACGGGCCCTTGAATTATCCTGGCAACTAAAGCACGTGAGGGCAACGAATTAATAAGGAGACATGTCATGACATTATGCCGAAGAAGTTGATGGTAGGGTGATGTCACGAAGGGAAGGAGCGTTCTCACAAGCAAGCTCGAGGGCGAGATAGAACTCCTTGAGAGACATGTCACGATGCTCAAAGCCATAATGGAGCACGAGCCAATAGGCATCATCCGGCTCTCAGAACTTCTGAATGTTCCCCAGCATAAGGTTCGCTATTCGCTGAGGATACTTGAGCAGGAAGGACTGATCGCTCCGTCTCCAGAGGGGGCGGTGACGACTGAAAAGCTACAGGATTTCTTCACGGACCTGAAATCGATATTGACCTCAATGGATGAGACCGTCAATAGATTGCGAGGCTCATTGCCCTAATTGAGGCTAGATTCCCAAAAGTTTAATACCAGGCGATAGTTTTCCGCAACATTGCAGGCCGTCGTAGCTCAGTTGGTAGAGCGTGTGACTGTTAATCACAAGGTCAACGGTTCGATCCCGTTCGACGGCGCCACCTTTTATTTTCCTTCTAATGTGGGATGATTTTTGATTCACTAAGAAATATAAAATGGGCATGAAAAGCGATGTTGTGCATAATCTCCCTTCCCATGCTATTTCGAAAGACCAAGATGACACTTAAATGGAAATGCCTCGATGCGATTTTATAGAAAACCGCTTGTTAATTTCCAAATGCTCAGAATGACTCAGACGAGAAGGTCAGAATTTGCAAATAAGAGTTCTAAGCCATAAACGTATTGAGCATAATGAGTCCCGCTAAGATTATCCAATGAAGTATTTTGAATAAATGTGTCCAGGTTCGTGCACTCTTTGCCTAGGCCATCATGGAATCCGAATCCTCAAAATAATGGTCTAAGTCTACATAGAGCAGGGGCTTTGATCGCCGGCATTCAGAAGCGCGTAAACTCATGAGGGCTATCCTCCTTCTTGTGTCGAGATAAAAATCGATTTCATCATAAAATATTGTGTCTTCCTCGGGCAATTTCCTCGCTTTCGGGTCTTGAGACATTAATTTCCTCCCTGGGCCAATCGAACCCGATATGTGATGGTGTTTGCCTAGTAAGTATAATGCCTAATTACCATAATTACCGAAAATGAAGTAAATACTAATCAGGTCCCGCTTCTTGGCTATGACCGCCGCGCATAATGTTTTATTAATTAAAATCATTCATTCATATTGAAGCGTGGACAGTACTGTTCTGAAATGATCATCTCCATGCGCATAAGCATGTGAGGTTGGCCCGACTTTCACGTCGTGGCTCTGTCGTTTGTGTGATTGAGTGATGCTACATCAATCAGAGGCAAAGTCTATTGACTTGCCATCCTTACTAGAGTTACGAAAAAATTTCTTTTTCCTTGAACAATTTGATTGGAGGCGTAGAACGTCTTCTACATAGGTTGTAAAATCCTCCTAAGCCGCTAAACCAATAATCCTAAAGCTTATTCTTTTTCATTTTTCCACATCACTAATTTCAGTTGCAGGGATTTTCCTACCTTTCCATACGAACTTTATTAGCATAATCTCTTTTCAGAGCTTAAGGACCGAAGGTGTAGGCAAAAAACCTTACTCCAGGTTCGCTTGTGACTAGGGTAAGAGTGTGGACGGAGGCGCCGCTTTTATCTTTTATTATACGGAACATGTCGTCTCGATTGAGCATGACGTAAGTCTTCCCTGACTCTTCCATGATGTCTTCACCTCTCTTGTTAGGAGGGACTGGGCCGCCATCCAGGAGAACTTCGATTCTCGATTCGTGTTGGGATGTCATCACCAAATTGACCTCCCCCGCTACATATCTTAAAAGTATATGGCCCCTCTGCTTCCCCTCATGCTCCAAATACTCTTCCGTTTGCCTCCATTGTCCGTCTAAGTAGATCACACCCAGCTGATGCACTTTGTCCGTGTCATGATAGAAACATCTACCCTGTGCGTCACACTCAGCGGGATTCCCCATGCCTGTGTTCCTCAGGAAACCGCAGTAGGTCTCTGGTGTGACTGGATCATGCAGAACTATCTCCTCCTCATGCTGCCTAGGCCCAAACTCTACCTTCATTCCCACTCGGCGGAGAAGCAAGGAGATCCATTCCTCAATCTCTTGCTCTCCTCCCTCACCAGCCCTATAATGCCTAATATATCCCTCATGGTCTACAAAGTATTGTGCCGGCCAATACCGATTGCCGAAAGCATTCCATATCTCATAGTCATTGTCCACAGCGATAGGATATTCTAACCCGTGTCTCCGGATAGCATCCCTGATATTCCTAGGTTCCTTTTCGAAGGAGAATTCAGGCGTGTGCACCCCTATAATCATAAAATGTTTGTCTTTCAGCTCCTTCCATAGATATCGCATGTGCGGGAAGGTACGCACGCAGTTCACACAGGAATAGGTCATGAAGTCAATCATGACGACCTTGCCGCGCAACTGCTTCCATGTCAATGGCTCGGAATTCAACCAAAAAGAGGCGTGAAGCTCGGGTGCCTTCACTTTGAATAGAGGGTTCATGCGAACTATTACTGGACTTCGATTTAGATTAAGGTTGCGAGTGAATAACGGAATCCTGCCATTGAGAATTTTACTAGGTCGTACCCTCATCCACGCAGAAACCTTGCAACCTGAAACCTTTGCCCCTCACCGTCATGCTAAGCAATCGCATCTTGCGACGGGAGTCGCGGATGACCTCGAATCTTCTCTCACGTGAGAGTTCCAAATAGCTTCTACCATTTTCCAGGCATAAATCCTTGCCAGAGAGTTCTAGAGGCACAGCCTTTCCATCTAACAGTACCGTGTACTTGCGCGGTTTAGGACTCGAGGCGATAATGTCTAAAGATTTCCCGATATATCTTATTTCAATTTTACCATATGAGCCATCAAGCTCCACGAATCCATCTCCCACATACCATTTCCCTTCGAAGCAGGCTCCGTTTATTTCTGGCCCCAAATCGACTTTCTTCCCACCTTCGTTCAATAAATGCACAACAGCAAGCTCCACTTCCTCCTCTATATTGCTTCCAGCTCTAGTATGCCTTAGGATGCCATGAACATCAGCGAAATGGAATTGCGAGTAGAATTGATTCCTGAAGCTTTTCCATATCCGATGGTCATTGTCCACCGCCACTGGAAAATCGACTTCGAAATGCTGAACCTCATCACGTATGAATTCAATATTCCTCTCCTTCTCTAATGATGGAGTATGTATTCCCACTACCATCAATCCGCGGCGCCTCATCCTCCACCAAAGATATGATAGATGGCTTAATGTGGTCTCAGAGAATCCCTCATTAAAGGAGAAGAAATAGAAGAGGACGACCTTATTCTTGAAGTCCTTCATGCTGAGCGCTGGTGTATTCAGCCATACAGTAGGATTGATTTCGGGAATCTTATCCCTGACAATTCTCTGCGTTGGGCAACAGCTCATACTATGCGTCAACGCTCCAACCCTGCTTGAATCTTACTCACTCACCTACTAAAGGCATGGGGCGACTCATGTAATCAAATGCGAGTTGTCAGATGCTCAACGCCCTCTAGTACCATTTTTCCTTTTGCGGTGAGACGATAAGATCCTCGCCGACGATCGAGAGAGATGTAATTCACATCCCTCAATTTCCTCATATGGAACTGAAGGTGGCCGGTAGGCAAACCCAATTCTTTCGAAATCTCCGATAATGTACGCTCTGAGATCGAGAGCATCCTCAGGATTCTTAATCTCCAAACATTGGCTAGTGGAGCGATGGTTTTCTCCATCTCCTCTGGGGTCGGTTTGGGCTTTGTTTCTGGAGGATTGTTTTTGTCTCTCCACCCTGCATCCGATAGTTCGCTCAAAGCTCGATAGACCCCTAGGATGGCTCTTATTTTCTCCAAACTATCCAATGTGGACGATGAGCAGACCCGATCTGAGCAAAGGGAGACCCCACCCCTAATTAAAGAGTCAAGGGAATTAATGAGTTCTATCGCTCCTTCGATATCTCCATCAGAGACCAATCTAATAGACTCATTGACCGTCTGTTCTAGCTTCGGTAAGCACTCTTCTTTCCAATTGCACGATGATTTATTCCTACAACTTTCAAGAAATGAGTCGAAAGTTCGCTTACCTTCTAGACCAACTGCCATGTGCATCTGTCCAAAGAAAACGCTTTGGAAGTCGTGATAGCGCATATGCACCATTTTTTCGTTAAGATGATTAAGTTCATTGCGCAGAGCTTTCAGCTCGAGGAGCAGAGCTTCTTCTTCCATTTGCAATCAACCATTTGTATAGAAAATTATACATTGAGAATATTTATGTATTGTGTAGTCCTCTTAAGTGATTCGGTGACTCATTATGGTAAAACTGCCCGATGAGGTGTTTCAAGCATTCAACAACCCCAAAGCAGGAAAGACCCTGGCCACAGTGCGAGAGGACGGCACGCCACACATCATACAAGTTGGGAGTGCTATGGCACCTAACCCAGAAATGATAGCTTTTGGCGCAATCCTGATGAAGGAGACCGGCAAGAACCTAGAAGCCGCTAAGATGGGCGGCAAGCTCGTGAGCGTGCTAGTGACTCAGGAAATGAAATCTTATCAGGTGCATGCCAAAGTGAAGGATTACATCACCTCCGGCCCGCTTTTCGACAAAATGAATGAGGTGTTGAAGTCCATCGGCCTGAAAGCTCATGGCGTATGGACTCTCGAACCAGTTGAGGTCTGGAATCAAAGCGCTAGTTATGAAGCGGGCAAGAGAATGGCGTAGATTCTCTTCTAAGCCTAATTTTCTTGCCAGACGTTGGATAAATTGCAAAAGTCTGGCAATATCTTTTCTCCGCTCATTTACTATTTCATTTTTCAAAACAAGGGAAAAACTTTGTTCATAATCCTAATTTCAGATAAAAAAATACTCCATGATAAACCTCTCTCCACTGGTTGGTCGAATAGGATTAAGGCACCTGAAAAATGACTGGAGTAGATACTTCGAATGCTGCGTGATTATGATGTCGGCTACGGAACAGAGATCAATCGAACGGGCTCTAGTCCCGAGGCAGAGATGATGATCATTTAGGTTTGGTACCTAAAGCATCGGCCTTCGCTTTGCTGAATGAGCTGTCAATCACTTCCAACGTAATCAGCTCTCTCTCTGAACAAAGCTTCTCGAATCCGAAGGTGTTCACGAATTCATCCACTTTCTCCTCAAAAATTGCTCTGTCTCCTAGCCCAGTGTCCAATTTCAAGGCTTTCCGATATCCCGCCAAATCGAAGAGCCATTTAAGGGTTTCGAGGCTTTGACCTTCCACCCCTCTGGTGATTTCCATCTTCGTAATCATCTCTTTCCAGTTTTCCGCCCAGGCAGGAGTCAAATAAAAAACACCAGGAAATTTTCGTAGCAGATTGTAATATCCATCCGTACCGCCCAGGACGGCGGCAATACAATCGTCCACCGTCCTTCCTTGTCTATCGCACAAGATGTGCACACTTTTAATCTCCCTACAATCCTCCGAAGGATGGATACGGAAGGCATTGCCACAGAGTCCATAGAATAGGAGAACCGAGTTGCAATAAGGGGATATCTGAGATAATGTCGATAACACCTCTTGCCGTAGCCTTTGGGGATCTTCATGCAAGGCCATGGACTTCATGATGATTAGCAGCCGAAGACCTTGACCTTTCACTACCTCTGCAATCCCCTGCATGTCGATTATTTCCACGGGCGGGCAATTCTGAATTAATCCTAGCTTACGTAAGAAGTTACGGGAGTCATCGCAAATGACGACGTACAACCTCGAAATGTCAGGATCTTGTGATATCGCATATATCAGTTCATCTTCTAAAATAGGACATCCAATGACGCCCAGGACTCCACTTGAGGATTGCACGCCGTGAAATTGATAAACGCGTAATTAAGTCCTCGCTTTTCTAATAAGGGCAATATTGGAAAACGTTTACGCCCTGATAATGTTTATATCCTAACTGGAATTAAGGGTGGACTGAAAATGGGTCCGTAGCTTAGTCTGGCCAGAGCGCCCGGCTCATAACCGGGTGGTCGTCGGTTCAAATCCGGCCGGGCCCACTCCCCAAAGATTATGAACTTCATTCCCTCCTTATTTCGGAGCTGTCATTTCCTGAGCACAAGATTCTTTGTTTCTCCCTTTCGAATTCTTCTAAAGTTAAAGTGCCCTTATCTTTCAATCTATCGAGACGCTCTAAAAGCTCCAGTCTAAAGGCCACTTGTTTAAGCGATTCATCGCAACGGGCCATCTCCTCTTTCCTTTCATCCATAAACCCACTGACGATAATGCCTGCTGGCAAGGCTATGCTAAGCACTCCCAGTATGGCTATGAAGCCTGCCAATATCTTGCCTAAGGGGGTGATGGGCACGACATCCCCATAACCTACCGTGGTAATGGTTGCCACGGCCCACCACATCGCCTCTGGAATGCTTGAGAAGGTCTGTGGCTGAGCTTCGTATTCCACGTTCCACATCAAGGAGGAGGCGATTATTATGAGAATTATGACCCCAAATAAGGTTACCGCCAGCGCCTCAGCCTGTCTGCGGAGTACTCTGGCTAATAGATGAATGGAGCTGGAATATCTTCCCACCTTCAAAATCCGCAATATGCGCAACAGCCTCAACACGCGTATAAAACGGGCATCGAAAGTCATTAGGAATGGAATGTAGAAAGGTAAGAACGCGGCTAAGTCTACCAAAGCGAAGAATGTCAATGCCCATCTGAGTCTCCCCCTCACAGGTCTAGAATAACGAGGGTCCTCAGTGCATGACCAGATTCTCAGAGCATATTCCACCGTGAAAACCAATACGGTGACGACCTCACCCACAGAGAAAAGCGCCGAGTATCTTTCCTGAATTGAAGAGACCGATTCTAAAATAACACTAGCTACACTGAAGATTATCAATAAAGCAATCAGGAGGGTGAAAAGAAATGCTGTTCTGTCCCCTTCTTTAGTATATTCCAGAATTTCGTGCGTTCTTCTCCTTAAACCCATCGCTATTATTTCCTCTCCTTACACTTCATTTTTAAAATCAAGATTTCATCTTCTGCCAAGTAGATATTCTTTTTTGCCGTGCCCAAGCAATTGAGATTTGTGAATCAATATATATCGTGATAAGTCCTATTATGATTAGACAGCTTAAGTAATATTAACCTTGAGTGGTGGAAAAAATGATTGATCATGAGCTTCTTTATAATACCATTTTTAAAAGAAAATCCATTAGAAAATTTTTAAAAGAACCTTTGAAAGAAGAAAACTTAATAGACGTCATGGATAAGAGTAAAGAGATCTTCCCATTTTTACCCGAGATCAAAACTGAATTCAAGCTGGTGCCCCCAGATGAGATCAGAGGCATGTTCAAAGTACCAGCGCCTCATTATCTCGCAATATATTCAGAACAAAAGGATGGTTACCTTCCTAATGCAGGATTCATGCTGCAACAAATGGATCTTTACTTATCGTCCCACGGAATTGGTTCCTGCTGGCAAGGGAGCCCGAAGCCTCCTCGAGAGTTGCGAGAGATCTCGGGAAAGTCATTCATAATCATGTTGGCATTGGGAAAGCCTGAAGAGCCTTTGCATCGCATGAGCCTTAGTGAATTCAAGCGCTATCCATTGACCAAGATAACCGATATACAAGGAAAGGAGACATTATTGGAGGCGGCGAGGCTGGCTCCATCAGGTATGAACAAGCAGCCTTGGTTTTTCACGGGATCTGAAGATATAATCGATGCGTATGTGAGCACTTCATTGGTGATGAAAGAGCTTAATGAGATCGATTTAGGTATAGCTCTTTGCCACTTATGGCTTGCTGGTCTTCACTTCGGCTATAAAATTGAGCTGAATCGTAAGGGCCCCAGGACTCCTCCTCCCAAAGGGTACGCCTACGGAGGCTCAATAAGACTGCTTTGATGATTTCTCATCGTCCGTCGACCTAAACTGACTTTTAAAAGGCCATAGAAAAGCCATGATTTAGCGGAATCCTGATAATGATTTGAATAAATAGATTAAAAATATAATTTTAATATGCATAAGACATGACTTTGAATTTCTAAGCACAGAGGAATACTGGAATAGCCCTAAATTACCTCCAGAAAAATGATATCGAAACCCCACTATCTTAGGATCATCATAGCAAGAGATGCAGCCCAATCTCTTATTTCTTTCCAATCCTGAAAGTTCAGTCGATCCTTTGATTCTTGAAGCCTGACCTCGTTTTTCTCGTTCCTTATATAACTTTTCGCCAATGTTGCATCAAAAAAACCGTACCTAGATAGGTCAACCTCTCCACCAAAAAGCCTCATGCTCATGACTTTATCTATACCAAACTCCGCTGCCACATCCTTGACATACTCCTTCTCTAGTTGTTCTTTTTTAGATGGGAATAGGACGATATCGATGCAACATGCGAACATGGCTAAATTGCGCTTAGAGAGGGCTGTACTATTTTCCATCAAGAAACGGCGCGCCCTCTTCGTCCAATTATGCATGTTGATGCAGCTTCCCACCACAATTAGGTCGAAATCCTCCATTGCATGATGGTCTGACCTACGCAGATCCATGAGCGTGATCTCTGCTCCTTTCTCTGCCAGAACCCTACCCATCTCCTCAGCCACTCTCGCGGTTGAACCGTATTTTGTCCCGTAGGCAATGAGAGCTTTCATTGCCTATCACCTTTGGAAAAATCCTTCCTGATCGTCCACAAGTAGATGATGAAAATCATTGGCAGCACCAGACCCATAGCAGCGCTGGACTGAATTGAAAACACGGCCCACAGGTCAAATACCATGATGGCAAGGCTGAGAATTATAGTACCAAAATATCCCCATGTCTCTCCTTTCCAGAGACCATAAGAAGTCAACAGCCCGATTGCGCCTATGAGTAAAAACATGACCAGAATAAAATCGCTAATCTCTTGGCTCTGAGGTCTTTCAAAAGTTGGCCCTCCGCCGGCGATTATCATGGCTGGTATGGCAAAACGCATAGCACTTTGAAATACCGCTAATAAACATACTATAGTAACACCTAATCTTCTCCTTTTCCCGAGATGGGAACCCGATGAATTCTGTTGTGGCCTACTATTGCAGCCATTATTGTTTGAGCTCATGTTCTAATCTTAAGGAGAAGCCTTTCATAATCTCTCGTCAAGAATACTCGATAAAAAATGGCTTTTATAAGAGGCGGATATGACGGGAACATCAAGCTAGGGTTTGATGAATCGGAATAGAAAACTTAAGCCATAGATCGCTTTGTCTTAATACTTCTAGCTAGCATTGTCTGCAATCTTGCCGCCTGTTTTTCCTCGAAGTAATAAATCCCTCGAAGGATGTGAGGGACCACGGAGACGAATAGCCCCTCTCTTTCCAATTCCCTGCATGTTTCTGCCATCTCTCGCACATTGTTCGTCCAATAAAGTAAAAGGATGCGATCCGGTGCATTGCTGAATGCGTAGCTTCTGATTATCCCGCGAGAGTACTTCCTCACTAGTAGAACCATCGCCCTTTCCCTATCAACATCCGATCTGAGGAGAAGGTGGATATACGTCATAGTATCCCCCAATAAATCAGGTCTCCAAAGGATGGAAAAATTCACCAGTCCTTCTAGGACAAGATAATCCAATCTTCTCTTTACCGTCTTAGGGGTGACGTCGACTTCACTAGCAATCTCTGATATCGACCTACGTGCATCCTTTCTCAAGCAGTTGACGATCCTCAGGTCCAAGGGTGATAAGGGTTTCTTTTCAATATTCGGAGGAGTTGGTACGATTCCTACCTCGACATCATGCATTTGCGCCTCTTGAATGACAAAAGATACGAAATTGGACATCTCTATACTGTTACCTACCATACCATGAACGTACATCATATTGCCGCTAGCTACTTGTATCAACGCCAAATGTTCGCTCCGTGCCAGCTTTGCGGCCATCTCATCCATAATGGGCAGCTTGGACCAACCTTTGATCAGCAACCATGAGGAGCCCATGGCTTTTGGGGTTAAACGGGTCACGGTCCCTTGGATTATTCCAGAAGCCATCAGAGCTTGGACCCTTCGATGAATGGCTTGGGCAGACATATCCAGCTCCTCTCCCAATTTGGAGAAGGATAGGCGCGAATTTTGCATGAAGGCCCGGCATATAGCTACATCTATCTCGTCCACGTTGTGGGTTCTGTCTTCTTCCTTAATATAGGTTATCAGGGAAATGAGTCGTGATGTAAGATTTCATTCAACATCAATGATACTTAATCCACCCAAATAGAATCACGCTTCCGACCAATACGATTATTCCTATTAGCGTTAGACCAAAACCGAGGCCTTGGCTTCTCGGCATTCCCATTTCTGCCCCGAACAGGGCCAGCGCCATACCTAAGCCTATTAGCAATACACTGATTGTAAATGCCACGATGAGCCATTGTCTAGCAATTAGAACTTCTCTAAATGACTCACGTTGCCCCTTCTTCACGGGTATACTGCAGTTGCTGCAGTAAGCACCTTCCATTTGGTTCTCCGCGCCACATTTGCTGCATCTTACCATAGAACCCTCACCATTTATGCATTAGGGGTTGCAGCAAATAACATCATCGGTTTACTACATCGATAGAACCTGTAGAGATAAGGGATAATCATTTTGAATGAGACTTGAGCATACATTAGTGGATCAAAATGAGAATCGAAATATATTATGAGTCCAAATCGGGCAATGGCAAGAAGGCCATGACTAAACTGGCTGAAATCCTAATGGCCCGAGGCGCGATGGTGGGAATCCATCACTTGAAAGAGGTAAAGCCTAAAAGCGTTCCCCAAGCGGATGTTTATGTCTTTAGTTCTCCTACCCGCATAGGTAGACCGATTGCTACTATGAGGCGTTTCGCCAAAAAGGTTGTGCTGCCCCCCAATACAAAATATGCAGTGGTGGCTACTTATTTAGCTCCTCAGCCAGATAAAAAGACAGGAAAAATCCCAACCGAGGAGGAGTTGGCTAAATACCGGAGGAATATCCAAATTATGGATGAAATGCTCGGAAGGAAAGGCGAGAAATTGGCTGAACTGTCTCTCTTCGTACGGGGAATGAAGGGGCCTATGGAAGAAGGTTGGGAATCAAAGCTTGAGGAATTCGCTGATAAATTGATTTCGAAAAGGTGAGAATCAACCTCGCTCCTTAGAGCTAAAATCATTATTCCAGAAATTAGATAAATAATTGGCTCAAGTGCTCCTTGAACTCGCCTGAATTACTTCAATGAATAAACCGAATGATTGGAGGTGAACGGACTGCACCGCATCATTGAGTGCCATTATTTTATTTGCAACCAAAGAAGGGGGAAGGAGATTGGAGATAGGGAACGTTTTTTTGCTCCATTTACTTTGATGCCATATTATGAATCAGATTATATCAACCTTCATGCGGTGAAGGACGTCGACAGTCGCTCGTAGGGCTCTACCTGCATCGCGAAGATGGTGATATATCTCGAGCCGCTTCAGCATGAGTGATGGGTCATTCAATTTGAATAATTCAACCATTGCTGTAATGTATGTCGCTTCAATCTCGTGAAGGAAGCCACGGATCCTTCGCACCTTACCCTCGAAATCACCCTCTTTTGATGATAACATGCGCACTCCTTCTACCACTTCCTCCGTTCCCTTGAGAAGACTTTGAACCATCATTTTCATGTGATAGTCTGGTTCTACTCCGAAGGCAAAAATCTCCTTTGCCGTCTCTACTGAGTAATTCATTATATAATCCATCTGCCTGGAGAGGCCATATATTTCCTGGCGGTCGAACGGAGTGGAGAAGGCTTGGCTGAGCTTGTCTTCCATATCGTGGCGGAATTTATCTAATTCCTGTTCTTGTCGGTCTAGTTCCGTCGGTGCTATGATCTGTTCGTTCCCCAGCCACTCCATCAAGGAACGGACTCCTTTGGCGGTGAGTTGTGCCTGGGTGACGAGCATATCCTCAAAATCGTACTCCCTAGGAAAAATCGATTCTATTATGCTCTTTCTTTTTCTCTTACCATTAGAAACTACCAAGTCTATCTCCCTCCTACGAATACCAATGAAATCAATAAAAGATAGAGGCAGGCGGATATGGTCATGGTCACTGGAATGGTCAGGACCCATGAAATGACGATTTCTTTGCCAACGGACCACCGTACCTTCGTCGGGTTTTCTGCCGCCCCCACGCCCATTATGGAAGAGGAGATTACATGAGTAGAGGAGATAGGGGCTCCATAAAGAGTGGAGAAAGCGATAGAAGCGGCGGAAGCCGCCTGGGATTCTAATGAATGAATAGGCCTAACGAGGAATATCCTGCTCCCCAAAGTACGCATGACACGCCAACCTCCCATCAAAGTGCCTAAGCCAAGCAAAGATGCGCATGCGATCCTGGCCCAGAGCTCGACTTCAAGTGCGGAAGTCATTCCCGCGCTGAACATTATCAGAGCGATTACGCCCAATTGCTTTTGCGCATCATTGGCGCCGTTAAAGAACGCCATCCCTGCCGCCACTACCCAATTGGCCTTGATGATTTTGCGGTTGACTTCAGTTTTAGCGTTCCTTAGCGATAATGCAGCTATTTTATGTGCTAGATATCCTCCCATTAAGCCTATTATGATCGATATGAAGAGGAAAGAAAGGATTCTTACAAGACCAATTAGCTGGTGATTGGGGGTAAATAACTCCTCCCAACCCCAAAGGACAGATCCCATGCCCTTCGCGGCTACTGCAGCTCCGATCAATCCACCAATGATGGCATGAGTGGAGGAGGAGGGCAGTGAGAAAAAATAAGTCATCAGATTCCAAGCCGTTGAAGCGATAAGAGCTGTTAAAAGAAGAAGAAGCGCTTGCTCTCCTGGCTCTATGAGCAGGAGGCCTGCTAAGGTGAAAGCTACAGCGCTGCCGCCCAGCATCGCCCCCAGAAAATCCATCGAAGCCACCAAGATTATCCCCTGACGAGGCTTGGCGGAACGGGATGCGATAAAGGTAGCGGCGACTGAGCTAGCATCTTGAAAACCATTGGTAAAGGTAAAAGCTAGCGCGAGTACAATTCCTGCCACTGCTAAAAACTCCATTGACCTCGCCCAATTATTATGATATAGGCTTAGTCCCTATTCCTATTTGTCGAGTCTTGTCAGATATTTATATCTGATCTAATTTTGTGATAGGTATTTGTCTGAACCCGGAAGCTCAGTCGATCCAGAGCCAATTTCCTCTCCTTCTGTGTTAAAGTGGAAAAATGGCAGCTTAGAAGGAAGCATGAGATAAGAGGCTCCAGGCGCGACAAACAATCGCGTAGAATTTGCACTTGCCATGGTCTAGAATCTCTTTGAGCCGAGCCTCTTATCCATAGATTCAGATTATAAGAGAGCTGTAGATCTTAATACCAATGAAAAGTGGAAAAATTTACATTTAGCAATATGGGAAACGCCTTTAATCCTCGCTTCGAGGGAGCCCACTCCCCAGTATATATTGCTCGCGAAGAACCGATGCCTCCGCAGCCCGATTATTATTTGCCTGACCTTGCATTATGAGCAACTTCAGAGTAAACGCTTCCCAGCATCTGGGCCTGAAGCGCATTGATAGACCTCAGTTATGCGGAAAACTAGCAGTGATTTACAGAAAAGATCCGCACGCTTGGCGCTCACCATGCCCTTCATCTTCTCGTAATCCTCGCCTGAATCCAATATACTGATATTCCCCTTTAGTTTATAGCATCCTTTAACACCTGGTGTCCAAACAGTGAGGGCCGCTCTAGGATTCTCCTTCAAATTCGCAATAGTCGTTTTCATGAACTGATTGCCTATCCATATCGTTTCTGCATCCATTAGGAACACCGCACCAACCGGCACAACATTAGGTTCGCCTGTTCTTGTCGCTGTGGCCAGAGCAAATGCCTTAGAGGACTTGATAAAGTCCATCATTTCTTGAGTAAGCTGAGCCATGAGATGCATATTGTCGGTCAGGATAATCATCCTTACTCTAAGACACCTTTCTTCCACACCGACTACAATATGTATGACCTTCTACATTCCAACCACAGTTGGGGCAAAAGATTTGATGGCCCTGAAACGGTTTCTCTTTCATGATTTTAGATTCCGGCTTCTTTGGTTTAAACGCTATGAATAACATGAAAAATAGAATTGAAATAGCAAGCACCATAGCAAGCACCAAGAGAATATAAAACAGTGTTGTCGCTCCTGATTCATCAAAATCGTACCTGGTAACGGCTTTGGTTGAAGAGCCTAACAAACCCATTCCATTCCCGTTCTCGGCGATCACCCAGTAATAATATGTCGTCTCTCGATCGAGCCCGGCATGGATGAAGGTAATGTTGCTGGTCATTCCCACCTCCTGCCGATCTGACCCGTCCTCTTCTAAGCCGCAAAAAATGTGGTATAATAATATTGGGCTTCCATTATCTGAAGGAGGTCGCCAGCTCAATACAATGCTATTCCAATAGCATTCAATTCCCACGCTGCTAATAGGATCCGGTATGTTCAACAATCCAGGTATGACTGCTGTTACCTCGTTTGATCTTTCGCTCTTAGCGAAAGATGACCTCGCTCTAACTGTGTAATAGTATTTCGCTCCCTCACTGATGTTTACGTCTAGGAAGCTCGTGGCTGTGATCGAGCGATAAAAGGTGGTTGAGCCCGAAATGGAGGCTCTCATTATATCGTAGCTAATAATAGGGCTCCCGCCATCAGACGCCGATGGTTCCCACATCAATTGTATTCCATCATCATCGACGCTGACCATATGCAAGTCTGGTGGAGAAGGAGCCGTGGTCAGATAGATTCCATAACGTGGGATAGGCTCCGCGGCGAAGAAAAGAATTCCACGAAATGCCTCCACTACCGCATAATAAGTGCCTGCCTGCAATAAATCAAATTCCAGCATGGAGAAATAGCCCACCCCAGAGTCGTCGTCGCTATCTATTTCCCTCCATGGTACAGAGGAACTAGAATATAACCTCAGGAAAGTATCGCCCTTTGGGCCATAGGTCTCTAACCTCACGCGAGATGGGAAGGGCAAGTAAAATACATACCAATCCTTGTCTTTGTTTTCAGGCCCAATCGAATGCCATTGCTCCTCCCCTGGCATCAATAGCGTAGCCGTCTGAAATGAGTCATCTTCTTCGAAATCGTCTTGAGAGGAAAAAGTTGTTAAGTTCAACCAATATTTTAGAATCTCTTCATCATTATAATTTTCTTCCACTCTAACATAATATATGCCTTGGGGAAGGTCAAATTCCATTATCATGGAAAAAAGCCCTGAGCCAGTATCATCGTCATATGCCACCTCGAACAACCCCCCTCCTTCATGACAATAGAGCCAAAGGCGAGTGTCTCCCAGCGGACCCCATGTCTCAATCAATATGTTTTGCGTAGTAAACAGTTCAAAGCGAGCCCAATCCACATCCGCACCTTTCTCACCTATTGAGTGTTCTTGAGGGGAGTCGATGAGGAGCATGCTAGCGTTCTGGGGAGAATCATCTGGCTCATACGCATCTCTGCCGCAAGGGATGCTCATTAGAAGCTCGTAATTCACGATCTCGGAGTCTTTTCCTTTCTCGATCACTTTCACAAAATAGTTTCCGGCAGTAAGGTGAATCGCAAGGCGGGAGAAACGCCTTACCCCACCATCATCATCACAAGCCATTTCTATGTTCGGGGCGCTGGAAGAATTGTATAAAAATAGCTCGGTGTCACCACTTATGCCTGATGTCTGAAGCACCACCTCGGTATCTTGTTCCAAATTGAACATGGCCCAATCTATGTCCATCCCATAATCAGTAATAGAGTGGTACTGCGGCTGAGAGGGATAAAGGATACTCGACTGTTGATAAGAATCGTCCTCTTCGTAATTGTCAGGTCTGATTAAGCCCTCACCGACGTCGAAGTAAGAGGCAAGGAACTCGTCCCATAGGTTATCATCAGTGAACGTCGAATCAGAGCGGTAGCCAATCAAGTTTAAATCTGATACAATGTCGGGAAAGTATATTGCTATGCCATGGGCATCAGCTCTCAATGAACCACTTCTCTCATACAGCACAGTCTTCTCCACCGCCGACATAACCTGTTCAGCTGAGGCGGTAAGTGAAAGTGTAATTCCACTATCCTTTATATTTAAAGAGAAATCATAGAGATCCACAAACATCCGATATTCAAAACTCTCGGCTTTAGATCTGGCTTGACGTATTGATATCTCATACGAAGGCCAGGCTGAGATAAGTTCATAGGCGAAACCCGAGAGCGCTCTTGAAAGCGAATTCAGAGCCGTTGTGGCCACCGAGGACAAGGTCTCTTTTCCGGATGAACCGTAGTACTCAGAATACTCCCTGACGATGACCTCACTTAGCTGTATCGATGTCATGGAGGATCTGGAGACCAATGAGGAAAGTATCCTGTCATAAGGCCAACCTTGACCTGGCTCGGTCTCTTCAGAGAATACAACTGTTGTAGCTAAGTCCATGAATTCATAAGCCACCTCAAACATGCCCATGAAACACGCATCAAAGCCAAGAAGATCCAGAGTCTTTCCTGTCGATTGTTGAGCACTTATAAGAGCTTGCCTTATCTCGGGAAGTAGCAGTGAGTCCCCACCACTGGTCTCGTCAGAGCATACGCCATATACCCATCCGCCTCCATGATCCCATAATACCAGGGCATAATGCTCGGCAGGATAGCTCGAAATTCCCCATTCTAAAAACGCCCTCAAAGTGCTAGGGCTACCCATGTTGAGTTCGCCTAGATCCGCGAGCTGATAAAATGGGACCGGACGATCCCCATTTTTCACCAGAAAGCGCTTGGTTCCCTTCCAATCCTCATAAGAGGATGTGCCACCATTCCAACTGGTAAGCGGACTACGGTCGAACTGCACCACTATATTGACCTGGGATGTGGAACCCACTGAGGCCATCTCCAAGAAGTCTTCGATTCCATATCTCTCTAAATTGTTATCCGCATCCAGATAGACCAAGAACGTCCAATTAGCAATCGCATTTTCTCCCCAAGAAGACTGGGAGATTAAAGAAGCTCCAAAGATGGTGGATATGTATAGGAAAGTGATAATCGTGCAAACTAATTTCTTTTTGACGGGCATTTCTAAGCCTTTGTGATTGCCCATAGCTCTTTCGTATAATAGATATATCGTGTTTTTTTTATAAGAGCCATGTCTGCGATGGTCTATGAACTCAATATAAATTATTATAATCATACTTATATTAAATTCCTTCATTCCTTAACTCAAAATATTGAAAACCGGGAGCATATCTAGTATAATCAACTACTTTTGATCATTAAGAGCATGAGTCAAAATCCTCAGAGAGAGGTGGATACTACATTCAGAATCGAATAGATTTAATGAAAAAAGGCAGAAAAAGATTTTGATATTTTTTAAAAATAAAATTTTAACCTAGCTTATGCTGCAACGATTAAAAGCTCAATGCTTCCCGTGCTTTTTTTTTAAAAAAAAGTATATTAAAGATCTTTTAACACCTAATCCTCTGCTAATGCACTTAAAACGCTTAATAAATCAAAGTTGATAAATCGTCATGGATTTTTTCATCGTTATCCAAAATCGCGACGAGACATTTACCAATATTTTTATGTTAATGCTCTGGCGAACCTCGAAATCATACGCAATTTGATTATCAATTATGAAAATCAACTGATAACCCTTTTTAAAAAGACCGGTAATGGAAAAATGAAGGCGAGGTCGTGGAGAACATATCAGTTGGCCTGCTGTCTTTGGTAGTAGGCATAATCGGGGTGGCTTTAGGCTTATATGTATATCTCCAGAGTCCGAGCTTTCCCATCTCGAAAGCTTTTCTTTACTCCATGTGGCTGTTCTTTATTGGTTCCTTTCTCGATTTCGCTCTTCTTCACGCTCCGAGCCGCGAGCTAGCCTTATGGATTGCACGGTCTGAATTGTTCATTGTAGTTCTCCTATTCGCGAGCATTCTTTATCTCGCCTCATTTCTCCCACACGAAAGATTTAGTGGCTGGTTCCGAGGTAGAGAGACGATGCTTGTGATTATAGCCCTCCTTTCAGCCACAATAGCCGTTGTGCCTGTAACAGATGTTGTACACACGCCTGCCGGATGGGGAGTAACAGGAACTACTGCTTTCATAGTTTGGACCAGTGTGGTCCTTGGCTACATTTCCTTAACGATATTCATGGTCCACCACACCTGTCGGGACGTTAAATGGGAGCATACGCGGAAACAAAGCAGACTGATTTCTCTCGGCGTAATCTCTCCAGTGGCCTACGCCTTCGCCTTTCGAGGTCTTGAGAATATCAATCCAGACATACCTTTCATTCTTTCACCAGGCTTCCTAGCTCTCGCAGGAGTGTTTGCCTACGGAATAATGCGGTACCGCCTTTTCCTACCCAGCGCAGCTAAGGAAAATGAGATACGGGGTGTGAAGAGAAAAGACCGGGAGCTGGCAGAGAGCTCCAAGTTCATCATGGTTAAAGAGAAGCGCCCCGAAAGGTCCTATAGATTGTTCCTAGGTCTTCTTGCCTCTGGAAAGATCGGCTTGATAGTGACAAGATCTCATCCAGACATGCTGCGCGATGAATACCACATAGAAAAGACGCCCATAATTTGGCTAGCCAAGCACCCAGGGCCTTATCGTGTGGAGCCAGCGAACCTATCGATCCTGCAGCACATAATCATAGAATTCTTGCGAAAGGGAGGATCCGGGGCGGTAATAATCGACTGCGTGGAATATCTAATGGAAAACAATCCACCAGAAGAGGTTATGAAGATGCTCTTTGACCTGAGGGATGAGATCTCAATGGTCAACGCCACTCTGATAATATCATTGGATCCAGACACGATTGAAGAACAACAAACAGCGCTTTTAGAGAGAGAGTTTCAAATCGTTGCAGATTAGATTACGTTTATAAAAGTTAACAAAAATAAAGCTCGATCTTAGAAAAAAAAAAGAATGCTGAAAGGATTGATGCTTGATAGTTTCTCCAAATGGATATTCGGCCTCAGCGCCAAATCTGAGCTTCGGTCGATTTTACCTTCCTCACTTCTAATCCCCCTTTACCCTCCCGACCTAATCGAGAAGTATTATCTCAAATGATAATAATATCATATAAAACTATTCGCATAGTATTATCTATAGGGATAATAAAGGTGTCAGTCAACCTATGTTTTCTGAACAGTAAATAATTATCCGACAAATAAATATCATCATTATGCAGAAACACTTTCGCGTTTCAACGCTTTAAATCGAGTTCAAAGTTTGGTTATGGATGCGTAAATATGGGAGAAAAATGAGGTAGGGCTTATGGGCACTCGTGAAATGCTTAAAAAATTAGGGGAGGATATCGTTGATGAAGCATTTTCGGACCTTTTCTCTATGAGAATACCATCCATCACGGCAAAAAAGGTGTTAGGCCACTTTTCCCGCAGATGGAGAGATTATACACGCGCTGCTTTGATGGTGATGTCCTGCCAAGCGGTAGGAGGAGATTCTAGAGTTGTGCGCCAGGCAGCAAAAGCATTGGTGCTTTGCGGAGGGGCATTCGATCTGCATGATGATATTATTGACAAATCTTTTGCGCGGAAGAAGCGAAGAATAGCATCCATTCAGGGCATTTATGGCATGGAAGCTACCCTTCTTGCAGGAGACGCTCTATTGATCGCTGGCCTTTCAATGCTTTCAGAAATGTCAGATGTGCCTAAAAGCCGAGCACAACAGGCTGTGAATGAAATAAGAAGTGGGCTCTTTGAGCTAGGATCTGCGGAGATGGAAGAGTTGAGCTTGGTCAGAAATTTGAATTCGAATCCTAGAAGATACCTGCACATAGTGCATATGAAGGCCGCTGACGTGGAAGCATATACTAAAGTAGGAGCGATGCTCGGAGGAGGCAACCAAGAAGAGTGTGAAGCTCTAGGTAGATATGGCCGGCATCTAGGAGAGGTTTGTATTTTAAGGGATGACCTAGAGGATACTTTCAATGATGATTGGGAGTTACGCTCAAGGATATGCAAGGAGAGCCTTCCTCTGCCCATCATCTTCTCATTAAAGGATGAAAGATGTCGCAGAATCCTACTTGATATGTTCTCAAAATCTCCCGAGGATATATCGAAAAAGGAGTTAGCGGATTTAATAAGCGTGATTGACGAAAACAGGGGATTTGAGAGAGGCCAGGAACTAATTCAAAAACATGTGCGGATGGCAAAGCGAGAAGTTCTTCATCTCCGGGATCCAGAGCCTTTCTTAGCTCTATTCCAATGAGTCAAGGCTTACCACCTTCTGTTTGATATAATTAGGAAGTTCAAAACAATAAATTTCGAGGGGTTGAGAGTATAGCTTTGCCATTTGGCATATCATTGGCGCTTAAACCCAGAACGATTTATATCGTATATGAAAAAAGAACATGATTAATATTTTTAGATTCTTGCATTAATAAATTGAATGAATCCCTGGCGTTATTGCCATTTTGCATTTATGGCGTTATTAAGTGGCCTATTCATCACATATTAGTGTTAAACTTGTCCCGCTTGATATTCTATTCTAAGATATTCGATACATTAATATACTTGTATCTTAGTCGCTGGGGTCAGCTAAATGTAACCGTTCGTTGGAGACCTCACGAACCCTCCGGGTGAGTAGGCCCCAAGAGAAAGGCCATTTTAGTTAATCAGTAGACCGGAGGTGAATTCAAGGATGTACAACGACAGGCCAAGGGAAAAGCACAAAGCCGTCTGCAGTGACTGCAAGAAGGAGTGCGAGGTCCCATTCAAGCCCACTGAGGGCAGGCCCGTGTATTGCCGCGACTGCTTCAGCAAGCATAAGCCGGCAAGACGCTTCTGAAAGTACCACATTTGGCTCTTAAAGAGCCAGATTTATTTTTTTAACAAAATTCGCAAGAGTGTATCTATTTGCTTATGCGAAAGTTACTAATCCAAAGAGCTGCAGTAAGATGGGGAAAATATGGTAGATGGCTTTCGGAGCACATTAAAAGAAGTTGCATACTCCGTCTCGCCAATAGTGATCATTGCGCTAATTATCCAGATATTACTGTTGAAGAAGTCCCTAATTGAAATCGCAGGATTTATGGTTGCGGTTTTAATGGTCCTACTAGGATTTACCCTCTTCCTCATCGGTGTAAAAGAAGGGATGTTGCCAATGGGTGAAGCGGTTGGTGGGGCTTTGCCGCAGAGGCAATCAGTGCTATTCATTGTAGGTACGATTTTCGCCCTCTCATTCCTCGTCACATTGGCTGAACCCGATGTACGTGTCCTTAGCAGCGTAATAGCTTCAGTTTCAGAGGACGAGATTTCGCGCACCGCCCTACTTTTTGTCATCTCGTTCAGCCTTGCTCTATTCATGGCTGTCGCAGCTTTGAGGATATTATTCAGTGTGGATATTAGGTATGTTCTAGCTGCTGGTTATGTTTCGGTAATCGCCCTTTCCTTCTTTGTTCCAAAGGAGTATATGGCCATAGCCTTTGACGCTGGAGGAGTAACCACCGGACCAATGACGGTCCCAGTCATATTGGCGCTTGGAATAGGTTTAACTTCGGTACTAAGCGGTAAAAGTCGCTTATCCGAGGGCTTCGGCCTCATCGGAATCGCTTCTATCGGCCCTATATTGGGCTTGATGCTTTTGGGGGTTTTCTGGGGATGAGCGTTGAGGCGGTTGAAATTGGTGATGTGATAGTTGATGTAATTTCAGCCTTAGCTCCATTGATTGCCTTCTTCCTTATTTTCCAATTACTTTTCATTAAATTCCCTCGCAACCAATTAATAAAATTAGGTTGGGGTATTGCTCTGACTGGATTAGGAATGGTACTGTTTTTAGAAGGAGTTTACCTCGGCTTCTTACCCCTGGGAAGCGAAATAGGTCGATACTTTGGTTCTTTGCTTGACAATTGGGTACTTGTGCCGCTAGGATTCATGATGGGATTCATAGCTACCCTGGCGGAGCCGGCGGTCAAAGTCTTATGCTATCAAGTGGAGAAATCCTCTAGTGGTTTCATAAAATATCGTCTTCTAATTTACACCTTGGCCTTCGGCGTGGGCACTTTAGTATCTTTGGGATTCGCCAAGATAATCTATGAAATCGATTTCATATACATCATCTTGCCCGGCTATTTATTGGTAATAGTTCTTTTGTTCCTTTCGGATTTGGATTTCGTAGCCGTAGCTTTTGATGCAGGAGGTGTTGCCACGGGACCGATGGCCGTATCCTTCCTGATGTCCATGGCGGTAGGTGTGGCCTCTGTCCAACAAGGAGGAGATCCGTTGGTGACAGGTTTCGGCCTGATCGCACTTATTGCGCTCGCACCAATAATATTCATCTTGTCTTTGGGGATAATCATTAAACATAAGAAGAAGGGAATATAATGAGCGAAGGTAGGCGCATGGAACTTATCATAACCATAGTTCGAAAGGGATGGGCCGATACGGCATTAGAAGCATCTAGAAAGGCAGGGGCAGAGGGAGGTACTATTCTATTTGGAAGAGGGTGTGGCGTGCATGAGAGGAAAACTTTCCTTGGACTCATGGTGGAACCAGAAAAAGAGATCCTCTTGACCACTGTCAGCTCCGATATAAAGCAAAAAGTGCTGGATGCCATAGTACAGGCCACTAAATTGAACGAGCCAGGAAATGGTATGGCGATGGTCTTGCCTCTGAATGAGGTGATTGGAAAGGTCCATATGACTGGAGAATGTTTAGGATAATTATTGCGGAGCTAAGAAATGATCTTGTTCACGTTATTAGTGACTGTTCTTCTACTTCTAATGGTCTGGGTAATCATATCTTTCCCTTTATACCTCGCAGCTAGGGTAGTCACAGACGGTCGAGTCTCTTTAGGAGCAGCCATGCTGGGTACCCTGCTGGGCTCATTCGTTTTCTATGGAGTTTATTATTTTAGCTCAAGGATTTCAAGCGCTTTCCTGGACCGACCGTGGTCTTTGCTCCTAAGTACCATTATCGCTTTATTGGCTTTCCTGGCATTATACAAATTCCTATTCCGCACCACATGGGGGAAGGCGTTACTAATCGCTGTACTTGCTGTTGTTATAACCTTAATCGCTGCTATTATATTGTTGTCGATTGTAGTTCTCTTCGGGTTGGCCTTTCTTATTTAATAAATTGTCAAAGCACTTAATTACCTACCTAAATGAGAAATACCCCTTGCATCGTAGAATCGATTATGAGGCGCCGAAGCGTTCGTATGGTATTAGTAGCCAAGTCGATCACGGAAGGTGCTGGAGTCCGCTTGAATAGAGCGTTCGGACAAAAAGAAGCCGCTGATTTCGACCCTTTTCTATTGTTGGACCATTTCCGTTCTTTCGACCCGAATGATTTTGAGGCTGGTTTTCCCTTTCACCCACATCGCGGCATACAAACAGTAACCTATCTAATTTCAGGAAGCATTGAGCATCAGGATAGCCTTGGGAACTGGGGAAAAATCGGTCCAGGTGAAGTCCAATGGATGATTGCTGGTAGTGGGATTCTTCATCAGGAGATGCCGCGAGCTGGAAGGGAGGGAATAAATGGATTTCAACTATGGGTCAATCTGCCGCGTGACCAAAAATTAGTTAATCCAAGTTATCAGGATTTTAGATCCGCTGATATCCCAACAATTTGGACCGAGGAAGGAGCTAGGATAAAGATTATTGCTGGCTCTAGGAATGGAGTGCAGGGAGCGATGAAAGAGATGGTGGTGAAAATTGGTCTCTTTCACACGGAGCTACCGCCAAGAGCCGAGTGGAGCGCCTCCATTCCGCATGACGATCTTGCTTTTGCCCATATCTTTGAAGGCGGGATAAATGTCTTAGAAGATGACCATAGTAAGGCCATTCAGAATAACAGCACAATCCTCTTTACGCAAGGGGATTGTATTATGGCTCAGGCGGGTGAGAAAGGGTGCCAGTTTCTTTTTGCTCATGGAACGCCGTTGAAAGAGCCTATGGCATGGAGAGGCCCTATCGTGATGAACACTCAGAAAGAGCTGGATTTAGCCTTCGAGGAATTGCGGCAAGGCAACTTTGTAAAAATTAAGAGTGGTTTTGTTTAAATCATTAGTAGGTTGAAGTTTCCTCTTCCGATTGCTGCAATTGATAAAACTTATGTGTATGGTAGAAAGGCGAAAATTTTTATGATTCTAAGAGGTTTCAAAGATAATTATATTTTCATTCTTTTAAAATCAAATTCTCTAATAAAAGGATTGCGTACTGAGCCATTTAAATTTTGATAAGATTAAAATATAAAAATTGCGGGGATTGGATATGAAAGTATTTACTACACCACCATATCGAATTAGCATGGGCGCTATACCTAGAACATCGAGAGCGAATGCATCGAGAATATCTATAACCTACTCATTGCCAAGGTCCACCGTGGGTACACGGCTCGCAGTCAATCCCCTTTCCACTAAATAGCGATGGGCTGAGAGAGCAGCCATGGCCCCCTTACCAACAGCGATAGATATTTGTTTCTCCTTGGAATCAGTCACATCCCCTGCAACGAAAAAGTCCCTCGACTTCGGTGGACATATCCTTGCCTACCGGTACCTCCCCAATTTCATTCAACCTCACGTGATTCCGAAGAGGGCCGACCTTAGGCTCCATTCCAATCTCTAAAAATACTCCGTCAATTTCGAGAAGAAATACTTCTTCATTTTCTATGTTTCTTAACAGCGCTGCCTCCAAATGATCGTCGCCTAAGAATTTCTCAACCATATACGGGAGCAAAAAAATAACCTTATTTGAGCTTCAGACCTCGTCTACCAGCGGAGCGTCGGCTCGAAAATCCCTCGACGATGCACCAGATAGGCCTTCCTAACGAGTGGAAGAAGATCTCTGAGAGCCGTAAACGCGGAGTTCCCGCCTCCAACAACTGCTATTATTTTCTCTTTGTATAATGGGGCATCGCAGGTTGCGCAGAAAGCGATTCCTTTGCCGAGTAGTTTCTCCTCACCTCGTGCACCTGTGCGCCTATATTCCTTTCCTCCGCAGAAAATCACTGCCTTTGACCTAAAATCCCGGTCAGTTTCCGTCCTTACGGTAAATCCCATTTTCTGAATGAAAGACCTCGTGCACAATTTCGCCCAAGCCTTCTGCGATTCCATATAATTCAATATGTTCCCGAAATGCTCCCACCATTTCTGCACCGCTAACCTCAGGGACTCCTAAGTAGTTCTCCGCCTTGGCGGTGTAATTTACTTGACCACCGAGATCATTGGACAACAATAAGACGTCTAAACCTTTTCGGGCTGCATAGAGTGTGGCTGACATCCCCGCGGGTCCCGCTCCTATGATGATAACATCATATTCATGGGAGGGGTTAGGTGTCCGGGCCCTTCTTTTACCCTCAAGAGAGCGAATCTCTTGCTGAATCCGAAAGTAAGTATTCAGGTGCACCGCTTTCAAAACTTGCAAGTACAAGCGTTCTGCAGGAACTAAGCCATCAAAGCGATGTAATTCATTTATAATCGTTCGGGGCACGCCCTTGACTTCATATTCCTTCACTACATCGGGAAATTCTGCCACCTCGACCATATCCGCACGGAAGCAAGGGGTTACGAAAGCGAATTGATGCGCTTCTCTAACCATCTTTGGGCAATAAGGACAATTCAAGCTTGCCATTGCCCGGATATGAACGTCTTTGTCGCTAGCATTGACCAATAACTCCAATTCATGGTCCAAGCCACTTTGGCCAAGAGATATCATCAATATGTCTTCCAATAGAGCGGAGAATTCTGTGCCAGCGATAAGGCCGTAGAAGCGGATGCCGAAATCCTCCTTCCCTAAAATCACCGTTGCTGGGAAGCGCCTGATGCCAAAATCTACTATTTTCTCAGATTCTTTTAAAGCATTCATCTCCACAAGTGTTATTTTCTCACTTAGCGACACAAGCTCATGCAAAAGTTGACTTTGTGCCGCACATGTGAGGCGATTGTCACTCCCATCCGTAAACAGAATATTTTCACTTGCTCCTTGAGGGCAGTTAGGGCTTTTCTCACCGCTTGTTATGCAACTTCATCAATTATTGGCTTCCCTTTCAACATTATTTCACGGTTTAATCATTTCAAACTGATAAATAATAAAAATAATCTTCAAACGTCTTGCCAATTTCGCGTCCGTTGTCTTCATAAAATACCGTCTCAGACTCGGAATAAGGCAGCTGAGTCGTTGATCTGATCATTGAGATAATTAATAATTAAAAAAGGTAAACTATGCTTTTATTCTCTGAAGGGGTTCTTTCGTTCTTTTGTTAAAATTTTACACCTTTTTAAGTACAAATGGACAGACTAATGAGTGTGTTGAGTGAGAAAGAAATGATTGAAACAATTGCTTAATTGAAAAAGTATAAAAAATAAGAAAGTGGGACAAAAGAAATAAATAATTGCATGCTATGTCATGTCATAGCACGGATAAATGCATTGATAAACAGGAGGTGAAAGAAGATGGCCGAATCAGTGGTTGAAACGATATCGAACCCTAGAGCAACAAGCATGTTGCTAATACCAAAAGATCTGCCTGTAGAAAAGGGGACGCCGCAGTATTATTCGCTTCGCCAGGCCATCTTCAGAGCTGGGAATGAATGCATTAAACCACAATCAAGGATTGTTGACCTTCGTTGTGGGGAAGGCGACTTCATAGAACCTTTCATAGAAAATCATCAGGATCTTTGCCGATTTTTGCTCTTGGACTCTTCATGGGAGAATGTCTGCATTTGCGCTTCTCGATTTCATTTCCAGACCCATCTGGGCTTCGTTATCCCTTCAAGATTAGATCTGGCACGGGGGTTTCCAGAGGTTTCTGCTAGGCTAATAATTTGCATCAATGGATTATCAGAATTAGGAATTGAGCGAAAAGAAGAGTTGCTGCAGATGGCGCATAGGCATCTAGAAAATGGCGGGGGGTTCATATTGGTGGAGAACCTCGAGGACGAGGAAGATCAAGCCCTCTGGCAAAAGATGCTGATAAAAGCTGGATTCAATAGAGTTGAGAAGATATGGTCATTAGGAAGGACTTGCGCTTGGATAGCTAAAAAATGAGTGGTTAAAGATCAGCCAAGAAGATTGAAGTCCTCGTAAATTATGTTGCGCGGTGTCACGCCCAATCGCACCAATTGGTCGAACATCGAGCGCATGAGAGCGGGTGGTCCACAAACGAAAATCGCCCTGCGCCTCAATTCCTCTACACCTCCTACCAAGGAGGCCAGCTTCACAGCATCTATCCTGCCCATGGTTCTGGAGTTCCAATGATGATAGTGGAAGCTTTGCCTTCCTTTCATTTCCTTTAATATCTCTTCCTCATAAGCCATATCAGAAGGATCGCTGTAGACCCATACGAGGTCGACTCTCCTTTTCGGAGGCTGACGGCGTTCATGCTTAGCCATGCTGAGGAAAGGAGTGATTCCGATCCCTCCCGCCAACCAGATCATGTCTCGCCTCTGAGCCAGATACCGCTCTCCGAATTTACCATAAGGCCCCATAATCTCCACCCTATGACCTGGAGCTGATTCGGTCAATGGACCAGAGGTGAAATCTCCTGCGGCTTTTACAGATATGCGTAGCTCGCTCTCAGACGGATCGCTAGATAATGAAAATGGAAATGATTCTTTACTGTTGGGAAATGCTAGAAAGCGAATGAAGATGAACTGCCCAGGATGGAATCTTAAGGCCTTGTCGGGAGCTATGGTAAGCTCGGTTATGTTGCCCATTTTGCGCACCTTAGTAACTGTCCCCTGAGTTCTAGGACCAAAATACCGATACAACAGGACAATGTAAAGGAAAGAGAGAAGACCAATAAATGAAAAAGTCAGCACCAAATAGCCCAGAGCAGGATGCCGTGATATATCGGAGCCTGAAAGAAGCGCGTGTACCGCGGCTAAAAAAAGCGGGAGAACAATGAATCGATGCGTCTTCTTCCAAAGATGATATGGTAGTGTGGGCCTTACGCTCAAGAACACAACGACCAGCAACCCAGATGTGGCTAGGAGGCCGAGAGTATAAGGGACATTGACTCCCGGTAGGAAATACATCATAAGAAGATGAGGTTGATTGGCCCTGTGCACAGCCAAGAAAATGGGGTGGAGGAGTGCGAATAACAAGGCAAGCTTGCCCACTAATTTGTGCACCTTGTATAGCTTATCAAGTCCTCCGAACGCGCGTTCTAGGACCTTAAGTCTTGTAGCCAACAAAAAATTCATTGAGAGGAGAATGATGGCAAGGAAAGCGGAAGTCTTGGCCGCAATCAAAAGAGGAGGGCGAGTGGTAGCCTCGGTTATCAAAGCCCAGAGGATAATCGCAGATGTACAAATGACAATCAGGATGAAAGATCCAATGGAAAGGAGTTGCTGGCGGGTATATTTTGTGAAAAATTCCCATGGAAACACGCTAAGAAAAGACCCAACTCCATCTTGCTTCTCGCGTTTATTCAAATATACGTCAACCCTCCATGAAACAGTCTTCGCTTCAAATTTATTTTAATTCTAAGCTACTCAGCCAATTCGTTTGGATTCTTCCCGTCCGTCTCTCTTCTCGACCTTTATTCCCATATTTAAATTCTGGTCAATTTTTTAATTGACTAGAGAGTTGTCGAAGAACCTTGTCGATTGATTCTTCCATTACCATTTTGCAGATGGTAATTGATACCCTCTTTATATAGAGAGTAAAAAATCCAATTTTTTTATTCAGTGGTTTGAAAAATCTCCACTTTCTGCGAAATTCTTCAAGCAATTGTTCCATGCCAGCTCTTTCATTAAAATGTGAATACAGGGGTTTATCCTTGTAAAAATAATAAAATAATATATATTTTAAAAATATTGTCATCTTTTTACTTTTTAACAAGAAAGGATATGGGTGGAAAAACACCTTATGCCAACATTGGAATTATGGCTGAAAATGTGGTCAAGAAGAAAGAGTTGGATCAAATTTCTAACTTCTCCGACCTGAAATCTGTTCTGACAAAGGGAATTAGGAAAAGCACCGCATGACCTATGTTCATTCTTAAGGAGAGAACAAAATTTCATGCGTGAAGTGATGCAAAGAAATGGGCTTTAAACGTGAGATTATCCACATGGAAATCATGGCCATAGGTAAATCTTTACCTCTGAGGAGATTCCCGATTGTAAGAAGAAGGGTGGCGAAAGAAATCTTGAGATGGCCGATTATTATTGTCTTGAAGCTTGAGATACCATTATCCCTGACCCTAAACAGGAACGACACTAACTCTTCCATCTACTATCTTGCATTCTAACATCTTTAAGCCCAGCTGTTAAAACATTATTTACTAACCGGCTTGGGAGAGTGGTCAGGAACTAAGACGCTAGCAAAAACATCATTTTATTAAATGATTAAACCTACAAGTTTTAGGGATGTTGAAATGAGCACTAAAATTCCAGGGCCGATTCTTGGGCAAAGGGGACTGGAGATACTCAAGGAGTTGAAGAACGTAGAGCAGAGCCACCCACATTTAATTAAGGTAGTTGAAACAGAACGTGGCTTCAACGTATTATTCAAGGACAAAGACATGGAAGTGGAGCTAGTTCAGGCCTATGAGAGCGAGGGGGGGCGCCCATCACTCACCTTGGAAAGTCGTCTTCAATATATCACTAAAAAAATTTACTTGGATAATGGAGAAAGAAATCGCGTATCTTTCCTCTTGCAGCAGGCAAAATTTAAATCTATATCAGGCCAGCATGGCAGCTTCAAATTGGAGATTCCCGAGCCCGAAAAGGATGACAAGTTGGACAGGTTATTTCTAGATAGATTGGAAGAAACGGTTCTGGAAATGGCAAAGATCGCCAAGGCTGCTCGAGGGCGAAGCTGGAAATGAGCTTATGAATGACGCTGTATGAAATCTAGGACTCCATAGTTGAATTCTCGTGGTCTCTCACAATTGACCATATGTGCTGCCTCGAGTCTGAGTATTTCGGCCCCCCTAATCTTTTTTGCCATTTCCTCTTGATAACAAATAGGTGTTAATATGTCATCCTGCCCCGACACTATCAAGGTAGGCATGCAAATTTCTTGCATTTGATCGCTCAAATCGTTTTCAAGATAAGCATCTATAAGCTGACATCTAGACTCAGGGGATGTACCGCTGAAGCGATTGGCCCTCAAAGTCGCTAGGGCTTCTATCATTCTCTTGTCGCTCACAAATCTCCTGCTTTGGAGCCAAGGGAGTTCGAAACAGGCAATCTCCTTAGGACTGGCTCCTGAACGTGATAGCAGCTGGATTGAGCGGAGAAAAGTCATCTGCGAAGGCGTGGCACAGGGAGAGGTGGAACAGAGTACAAGAGTTTGAACGCTATTAGGCTTATTTAAGGCGACCTTAGCGGCGACCCTTCCGCCCATGCCCATCCCTATTAAATGAGCTTTCTCTAAACCGATGACGCCCATCAATCCTATAGCGTCTTGGGCCAGGGCCTCGATGCTAGTCTTCCCTTCAGGGCTATCAGTATTGCCTGTTCCTCGGCCATCGAAGGTTATGGTCATCATGGTGGAGGAGAAGGCAGGTAATTGGTTCGCCCAAAATGATCTGTTAGTGCCCAAATCCGAGATCAGCAGTAACGCTTCCCCTCTTCCCTGGATCTCGAAGCTCATTATCATGTCTCTAACTTTTGCTATGCTCACATCCTTTCTCCTTGACCAATGACAGCAGTACGTATTAATGATGAGGAAACTAATAGATACTTTTCATAGGCATTCAATTAGGCATTCAATTTACGTTTAATTTGTCAGACTGAATGATGACATAATTTAAACAGAACGTCTGATAAATGTCATATTTTGAGGATGGAATATACCTCCTATCTCCTTTATTAAAAAGCGCTTTTGCGACATCAAAGGTATAAAAAAGCCAATTTAATTCAACAATAGAGGAATCCATTGCCGAGGCTGAGATTAACAGGAACGCCGAACAGCTGGAGGTTTAGCATTAAAATCATCGGATGTGGCGGCGGAGGTTCTAATAACATTAATTGATGTGTGGATGCCGGGATAAATGGAGCACAGCTATGCGCTATTAACACTGATGCGAAACATCTCCTTACAGTTAGAGCGCCAGCCAAAATATTAATTGGTAGGGTTATGACCAGAGGATTAGACGCTGGTGCAATCCCTGCAGTGGGCGAAAAGGCCACGAGGGAGAATGAGATGGAGAAAAGGAATTTTCTTTCTGGCGCTAACATAGTCTTCGTTACGGTGGGCATGGGCGGTGGCAGGGGAACGAGAGCAGCCCATTACATTGCACACATCTGCAAGGAACAGATCCGTGCGCTCACCATCGGAGTGGTAACATTGCCTTTCAAGGCTGAGGGTATGGCGTGTATGAAAAATACCCTGGATGGATATGAAAAACTGAGGAAAATCGCTCACCCTCCCAACATGGTGCCCAACGATAGATTTATCCAACTCGTATCAAAATTGCCAGTGGATGCCGCTTTCAAAGTGGCAGATGAGGTTTTGATGCAGACCATCAAAGGGCTTACTGAGACCATTACAAAAACGGCCTTGGTGAATCTGGATTAGGCAGATGCACTTACAATAATGAACGAGGGCGGAGTAGACTTTGTAGGTATTGGTGAAGCTGATAAAAAATTCTGATGAGGTGGTAAGAAAAGCGGTTGAGGAAGCTCTATCCTTCCCCCTATTGGGAGAGATAAACGTAAAGTAGTCTAAAGGGGCAGTGGTTAGGGTGGTAGGAGGTCCAGACATGACCGTTGATGAAGTGCAGCGCGTTGCAGATCGCGTTAGAAAAGCTGCCCCCCTCCAAGGGCTAGAATAATAGGGGGACGCAGTATCGAACCCTCTAATGCTGGTCAGATACATGTTCTCCTTGTATGGACCGAAGCGCGTTCACGTTATATGCTGAGCCCTACGATCGCCGAAGCAATTGTGGATCTGCATATGGAGGAGGAATCGATGGGTTTGCAAAACCTCCAATAATTAATGCATTTTGCCCTGAATATATCCACGACTTCTCTCGAAATCAATTATCGTTATAGGATAAAATATCTAATGGTTAGGCTTGCAAGAAAATCAATGGTATTCCTGCTATTGCGTAACGCTACTGATTAAAATAATTGAATGGTCGAGGGTATATTATACCAGGCAAGCTAACCATCTCAGAGGCCTAGATTGCTCGGTCTTGCTAACGTTTTACTTATGACGATTTCCAAAATAGCTTCATTCGGTCAAGATGTTTAAAAGATTCGCCATAATCAACACACCAAGAGTCACCGTCATTTCTTTTAAAGTCCTTTTTCAGAACAGACGCCCTTGCCCTGAGTTTATTGATTTCGCATTCGACCCGATCATTCTAAAAAGGGTTAAGCCTAAGTAACTAACTCTCCAATTTTACTACAGGAGAGGATGATGGCGAGAGAGCTAAATTTCCAAGATTGCCGAAATTTCTGTGATGAGATGGTATTTAACTGTAAAAGCACGGAGGAGCTCTCCCCCCTGACCGAGATCATCGGCCAGGACAGGGCGGCGAGGGCATTACGATTCGGCCTTCGTATACAAGACCCTGGATTCAACATATATGTCTCGGGCATGCCAGGTACTGGGAGAAAGACAGCAGTGGTGAACTTCATCAAGGAACTAGCCAAGACTATGCCAGCGCCAAATGATTGGTGCTATGTGAATAACTTCCATGACCCTACAAGGCCCAACGCTATACCTCTTCCCCCAGGTATGGGGATAGAGCTCAAGAGAGAGATGGAGAAGTTCGTATCCAACTTGGCGCAGATGCTTAGAGAGGCTTTTGAGAGCAATGAATACGCACAACGAAGAAATGGTGTTTTAAAAGCCATTCAACAGGAGAGATCTCAATTCGTCGATTCTATGAACAGAATGGCTTCCGAGGCTGGCTTTCAAATAGTCCAGTCACCCATAGGCTTGGTCCTCGCCCCCATGGTCGGGGGACAGCCTTTGAGCGAGGAGCAAATCTCTCAACTGCCACTGAAAGTGCAGAAAGACATCGAGCGAAAGAGGGAGGAGCTGCAAATTGAGGTGCAGAAAAGGCTGATCCAGCTTAGGGATATCGACCGTAAAGCAGAGGAGATGGTGGTGAAGCTCAACCGGGAGATAGCGGCATTCGTACTTCAGCCACATCTATTCGGGCTTAGGGAAAGGTTCAAGGACTGCGAGGAGGTGCTAGAATTTTTAAAACATGTGGAAGAGGACATTCTCAACAATGTGCCCGCCATTCTCCAGGGAGAAAGTCCTCAGCAACCGAGCCTCATGGGAGCGCCGTCTCAAGGGGATGGGCCCAGGCGCAATTACGCCATTAATCTCATCGTGGATAATTCAAAACTGGAAGGAGCGCCAGTGGAGATAGAAAGCAATGCCTCTTATTACCGGCTGTTCGGAGCTCTGGAGAAAGAAGTGAGATTCGGGGCCCTTTTCACTGACTATACGATGATAAGAGCCGGGGCGGCGCATAAGGCTAACGGCGGCTTTTTAGTGCTTCCGGTGGAAGGGCTTTTCGCCGATCCTTTAGCCTGGCCTGCTCTCAAGCAGACATTAGCCAACGGTAAATTAGAGATCGAGGAGCCTGCGGCTCGGATGGGATTCATGGTAACTAAATCGCTTCGGCCAGAGCCAATACCATTCAAAGCTAAAGTCATCCTCCTGGGGGATCCTTTCACCTATGACCTTCTTTATTCTCTGGACAAAGATTTCCGCGAGCTTTTCAAAGTGAAAGCAGAGTTTGACACAACTATGGATCGTACGCAGGAAAATGTGCAGAAGTATGCCTCTTTCGTGTGCATGCTAACTAAGAAGGAGAATCTATTGCATGTGGACCCTTCTGGCTTGGCCGCGATAATCGAGTATTCATCAAGAATGGTGGAGGATCAGAATAAATTGGCTACGCTATTCGCTGAAGTGGCTAATGTCATCAGAGAGGCAAATTTCTACGCCAAGGAGGCTGGGGAGGAGAAGATAACAAGAAAGCACATCAATAAAGCTCTAGAGGAGAAGGTTTATCGGTCTAACTTGATACAGTCTAAAATACAGGAGGCCATAGCTAAAGGATTGATACTCATACAGACGGAAGGATACAAGGTTGGTCAGGTAAACGGCCTTTCCGTGGTTGGAGTAGGCGATTTCGCCTTTGGCATGCCCTCCCGCATTACCGCTTCAGTGGGAGTGGGTAAAGATGGCATAATCAACATCGAGCGAGAAGTTCAGATGAGCGGTCCCTCTCATTCCAAAGGCGTACTTATTCTAGGAGGTTATCTGAATGACACCTATGCCCGAGAGAAGCCTTTGAGCCTGACTGCCAAGCTGACCTTCGAACAATCCTATTCAGGCGTGGATGGGGATTCTGCCTCTTCCACAGAGCTATATGCTCTTCTCTCCGCACTTTCTGGCAAGCCGATTAATCAGAGCATCGCAGTCACTGGATCCGTTAATCAGAAGGGTGAGATACAGGCTATAGGTGGGGTGAACTTCAAGATAGAGGGCTTCTTCGAGGTATGCAAGAGATTGGGGCTCAATGGCAGACAGGGGGTGATGATACCTGAGAGCAACGTCCAGAACCTGATGCTAAAAGAAGAGGTTTTGGAGGCTATAAGAGAGGGTATGTTCCATGTCTGGGCGGTGAGAACGGTGGACGAGGGTATTGAGCTTCTAACTGGGGTCCGAGCGGGTTCGAGAAGAGAAGATGGCACCTTTGAGCCGAACACGATTAACTACCTTGTCCAGAAGCGCCTGGAGGAGATGGCAGAGAAAGTAAAGGAATATAGAGCGTGAGAATTATTATGAAATGATAAGCCTTAGGCTGTTCGCCGTTCAGGACCTTTTGCATGCCGTATAATCCAACTTTCTAGTCGATATGGAAACCGATTAGATGCCATAAGCAGCGTTGTTCAAGAATGGCGTATTTATCCCTTTTATCATTCATATGGAAATAGGAGTTGAGTAATTGACCACTTAGAACCCTTTGAAGTTTGTTAATGAGCTAACAGTAAAAGATTCGTCTCCCCTGAGGGGTTTTGTTTCATCCTTTAATAGATGTCAAGGACTTTTTTACACCATGACCGAGACAACCCCTTACGAAGTGTTAGAAAGCGCTCAAGGATTCGAATTGAGGAGATATCCCACGATGGTATTGGCCATGGTGGAAGGAATGAGCGATGAGTCAGCTTTTCGTCTCCTCTTTCGATACATCAGTGGTGAGAACCGAGCCCGCCAAGACATTTCCATGACCGTTCCAGTCATTTCCAAAGGAAACACCTATCAACGAATAAGCATGACCCGACCCGCCATCTCCGGCACAGGGTTCTTCGCCTTTGTGCTTCCCTCCTACTACTCTATCTCCACTGCCCCGCAGCCTCTGGATGAGAGAGTGAAGCTCGTGGAGATAAAATCTAGGATCCTGGCTGTCCTAAGGTTCTCAGGCAAGGTGTATGAAGAGACGGTGAAGGCCAAGGAGAGAGAGCTGCTCCAAGCTATAGAAGAAAGGGGGTTAAGAGTAAAGGGCGATGTTTTCCTGATGCGCTACAATGGACCAGGCACTCCAGGCTTCTTAAGGCGCAACGAAGTGGCGGTGGAGGTGTGATGAAAGGAAACTAGTTAAGCATGCCGGCCTTTCATGCTAAATATTAATTAGAAGGAAATTGAATGACTTGGACAAAAACATTGGCGAAAAGAGAAAGGCAAAAGGACCTTCTCAAGCCAGCAGACTATATTGGAGAGACCATTTCGATCGTGCTAATCCTTTTGGTCGCCCTTTTCTTCGTAAGAAATCAGACGCTCATGACTGGGTTCTTTACATCTGAATTCAAGACCCTGGAAATGGTATTGTTCTATGGAAGTTTGCTCTACGGTATGGTCCCAGCGGTGATGCGCATGCTCACGAAGCGACGTAATAAAGTTCGACCGTTTGAGGTATTGGGCAGCATCATCTTTATCATTTCCGCCCTATATTTTCTGTCAGTATTCCCCTTCAACATGGCACACCTGACAGACCTTTTTCCACCCGGCTTAAGATTCATCCTGGACTGGATGACGAGTGAGATAGCAAAGCTGCTTTTAGCAATCGCCGTTATAATAAGCGCTCTAAGTGCGGCATGGACGCTATTTCTCTACGTCATAGTCAGGGAAAGTATGAGAGAGATTCCGACATGAACGAACCATTGGTAATGTTCACATCATTAAAATAACGCTGCTAGAAGATATCATCTCATGCGCCTCATTACCATGTACAAGAAGATAGGTGAGGGTAATCTAGAGTTGTATGGATGCCCCATTGGATGCAGGTTCTGCGCGCATAGATTAAGGGAGAAAAGAGACGTTCCCTTAGACCAGGTGATGAAGTATTTCTCTGAGTATGAAGTAAAGAAAATCTTCATTGGGGGAGCTGAACCTGCTATGCAAAAGCATGAACTTTTAGAGCTTATAAAAGTGCTTAGCAAACGTGGAAAGGAGATCACGTTAAAAACCGTTGGGACCGATCCTGAGTTCCTTGAAGACACTTTAGGCATGATCAGCCGCTATATCGTAGAGATCAGGGCACCTTTGGATGATGTCGAAGCCATCAAAAGGATGACCTCGTTGGATGATGAAAGAGCGAAATCACATCTTATTGCATTGAGGAAGAGCCTGGAAGTGCTTAAGGGGCAAAGGGTAAGGTCCATGACGAGGGTGATACCAACCATAATCGACTCTCATTCTATGGAGCGCATGGGGCAGCAGTTAGAGGGGTATGTGGAGGAGGCTCAATTGATACAGTTCATGAGCGGGGGAAATGATCTGCCCTTCGAAGGCATTGAGAGGCCCAGCCCAAGCCTGGAAGAGATGGAGGCTTTAGGCGCGATCATGCTACGACATGTACCTCTTGTCATCCTTCAAGGGGATGGGATCGAAGCCACTTTGAAAAGGTGAAAAGTGGCCCTATCTGGCAAATACAAATATGGGTTGAGGCCATCACATTTCCGTATGGAAAGCCGGACTTTTGAGTTCCAATTGAAAGGCACTCCCGAGGAGATGCTTAAGTCAGTAGCGGAATTCGCCAAGAAGTACAAGATGCATTTCAAAGGTGATTTGAAGAGTGGGGGATTTTCTGGCGGACCGCGCATTCTCGGACTTGAATTCAAATTCAGAGGGACTTATAAGGTGCAGGGGAAGAAAGTGCTAATAACCGTGGTGGAGAAGCCTCCTCTGGTAAGCTGGGAACAAACCCGAAGTGTTCTTTCCGATTTCCTAGAGAAAGGTGTCACACCACCCTAGAGCCAGCATTGTAGGAAGCGCTTTGGTCCCACACCTCCACAGGTTCCAGATACCACACACTGGTCATCTTCAAACCCATAGGTTTCAGCTTCTCGTTCATCAACTCCAGCTCGGGACCTTCATTTGATTGCTTTAGTATTCGGCATCTAATTTCGTAGCTTTCTATCCCCTGAACAACCAACACCGACGCCAACTCACCCCTCTCCATCATCACGCGCAAGTTCTCGCTGCTCCGCCTCATGACCAGAGTTCCGAAAACTATTGTTTCTGGATTGGGAGCGTTCACGCTGCCTACGATTATGGCATGGACATCCCCTTCGGGCGTTTTTGTAGCCAGGACTTTTACGGCTTTCTCACTGTTAAGCAGCTTGATGACTTCCTTAGGCAATTGAGCCATTGACAGCCTCCACACCAGGAAGTTAGTTTCTCAAGGATATAATACCTGGAGATAGAACCTTTCGGCGATAAGTTGTGCCTCAATCCTTATCAAGACCTCTTCCCGATATCTAGGCGATGAAAGATGAGGGAGCTGACGTAGGCAAGGAGGCGCCAGACTTCGAACTACCAGGAACTGACGATCATATATTCCATTTGCGCCGAGAGCTCTCTCGCGGACCTGTCATGCTGATGTTCTACCCCAATGACTTTGGTGTAGTCTGTTCCCTGCAGATGAGGGAGTTCAAAGAAATGAAAGAGTTAGAGACAGCAGGTTTAAGAATAATCGGGATCAGTCGTAATTCCATCCTCACGCATAAGCTTTGGAAGGAGAGCATGAATATACCATTCCTTCTTCTATCCGACGCAGAGGGCGAAGTGAGCCAGAGATATGCCGGGCTGCAGACTAGCGGTCTCCTTAAAGGTATGCCTCGAAGGGCCATTTTCATCATTGGAAAGGATGGTATCATTAAATACCGGTGGGTCTCGACAGCTGAAGGTGTGCCACCTCCTTTCGATGAGATAAGGAGGATGGCAGCGGAAATGGAATTTTAAAAGTCAATTCTTGGATAGCTTGCATAGCTCCATGCTTACTTCCCATAACCGTTTGGCCATCTCTTGGTTGTAAGACATCTCCGAGGATTCTTGCTCCACTTTATCCTCAAAATACTTACCAGTAACTCCTTCCAGCTCAGGTGCGGTGGCAAGATATATTGTTGTCTCGGCCGCCTTTTCTGCGCTTTTGCCCAATAAATCAGTCATCCGCTTAGAAAGGCTAGTCAGAAGCCCTGACCTATATCCCAGCTGAGTCTTGGCCAGGCCAGGATTTACGGCGTTGCAAGTCACCCCTTTGCAAGAGATCCTCCTAGCCATCTCATAGGTGAATAGCATCACTGCTAGCTTGGAGGCCGCATAGGCCTTCTGGGCGGAATATTTCTTCTTCATCTGGAGATCGTTGAAATCCAATCGCCCTCTCTCATGCTGAGTCGCGGAGACGTTTACAATCCTCGCAGGCGCACTCTCGCAAAGCATGTCGATCAAAAGATTGGTGAGCAGGAAATGGCTCAAATAATTGACCTGGAACGTCATCTCCAGACCGTCCACGCTTTCCTGTCTCTTTCCGAACATGGCTCCGGCGTTGTTCACTAGGACGTCTAGGCGATGGAAGTTGCGCCGGAACCGATCGGCCATGGATCTCACTTCGCTCAAATTCCCCAAATCGGCAAGGAGGAAATAGACTGCTGGGTTCTTCGTCTTCTCTTTGATCTCCATGACCACTTCCTGTGCCAGCCGGGCATCGCGCCCATGAATCACCACCGTCGCTCCCATAGCAGAGATCGCCGTAGCGGTAACCAGACCTATTCCTGAAGTGGAACCTGTTATCAGGACCACTTTGCCGAACATAGTTGACGCTATACGCCAGGCCCCCAGCCTTTATAGGACGTATATATGAATATTAATGATTTATCTAGGGGTGGCTAAGCTCTAGGGGACAATACTGAAAGGTGTGATGATATCCGTTCTCGCCTAGGGATATAAATTCAAGCCCATCCAGAATTGACCATTATATAAACAATAGCCACGATCAAGGGGACGGCCAACGCTGAAACCACAAGGCCTGCTGCAGCCATGGCCTTTCGGGAAACTTGTCCGGTGGAGTAAATTAGAGTCATGGAAGGGGTGCCTATGGGAGTGATGATAGCTAAAGACACGCAGAAACCTACTGTGAGAGCCAGGTATTTTGGGTCTATGCCCAATGCGCTTGACACCCCTATCATGATCGGGGCGAGCATAGCTGCTGAGGCTGTATTGGAGACGAAATTGGTTATGAGCACGCTAATGACTCCAACAAAAATCATCATTGCAATAACGCTCATGCCCCTGAATCCCATGACGATTAAGTCCGCTATGAGAGCGGCTGTTCCAGTATATTCCAAAGCCTTTCCCAGGGATAACCCAGCACCCACAATAAGAAAGATCTCCCAGGATATGCCTTTGGCTTGCTCCCATTTCAAGGCCTTGACGACGAACAGGAGGAAAGAGGATAGTAGAGCGACCATGGCCGGAACGAAGAAATTGGAGGGGAGCCCGAACACGCCTCCCAATCTGTCGCCTAGAAGCCAAAGGAGAACGGTGGGGAAGAAGATCAGTAGGGTAGACTTCTCTCCATGCGACCAGCTTCCCAGGGCTACCAGCTCCTTGTGAACTTGCGCGATATCGATGACTTGAGAACTAATTCTCATCAGCCTTGGCAGGAGGAAAAAAGCGATAGCGAATAGTGAAATGCTTACCGGGACACCCATAGTCATCCAGTTCAAGAAGCTAAATGGCTCCTCCTGTGAAATCAAGGCCGCTACTATGGCGTTTGGCGGTGACCCGGTTATGGTGGCCATTCCCCCGAACATTCCCGCCATACCCATGCCTAAAAGGAATGCGGCTAACACCTTTGGCTGTTGGCCCACCACCTTCGAGGCCACTCCTGCCGCCACTGGTAACAGTAGAGCTATGGTGGCGGTATTGGAAATCCACATAGATAGCAGGGTGGTCACTAGCATCAGAGCCAACAAGACCTTACGCACGTCTCCCCCCATTTTCGCAACAAGATAGAGGGCTGCCCTTCGATCCAGGCCATTGACGCGAAAGGACTCAGCGATGATCAATCCTCCCATGAGAAGATATATTATCGGGTCAGCAAAGGATTGAAGAGACTGAACTGGAGTGGCCACACCAAGAGCTACCAATAGTACAGGCACAATAAGTGCGGTCACCGCCAAGGGGACAGGTTCCAAGGTCCAAAGCAAAGCCACACAAAAGAAGATGGCCAGCATGGCCCTGATTTCATTGCTGATGTTCATTGGAAGTAGCAGGAAGAATATAAGGACCAGAAACGGTATTACTAAACGCAATATTTTTTGGATGAGTTTTGGTGCCCTATCGAACCATTTGAAATAGCAAAGCAGTCTTGGCGTGCCTTCCTTGCAGGACTCTAGCGGGTCCACGCTCTCTTCAGGATTTGTGCCAGATTGCCTCACGGTACCATATGGTTATTATCTCTGGCTCTATTTCAGGGTTATCAAGAAGGCATAATGATAAAAAAATATCATGACCTTCCATGGAGATAGATGTCAGATTGCATGCGTCTGATAAGTTGGAATGTGAATGGTCTGCGCGCTGTTCACCGCAAGGGTTTCATAGATTTTGTTAGGAAGGATAGGCCAGATGTTCTGTGCGTGCAGGAAGTCAAAGCAAGGGCAGAAGATCTTCCCAAGGAGCTCACTAACCTGGATGATTATCTTTTCTACCTTGTGGCGCCAAAAGCTAAGGAGGAAAAGGGGCGAAGTGGAGTAGCGCTTTACACCCAGGAGAGACCGCAGAAAGTCGAGCAGGGATTGGGATGGGAAAGATTCGATAGGGAGGGACGGACCTTAATTGCGTACTACCCCGATTTCATTCTTATGAACATCTATTTCCCCAATGGGAAGGCATCAGAGGAGAGGCTGGCCTTCAAGTTAGAGTTCTACTCCGCTTTCTTAGATAAGGTGAGATATCTCATGCAAGAGGGAAGAGAACTGGTGGTTTGTGGAGACCTCAACACCGCTCACAAGGAAATAGACCTAGCCAGGCCAAAAGAGAACTCAAAGGTTTCGGGTTTTCTGCCGCAGGAAAGAGAGTGGTTAGATAGATTCATGGAAGCTGGGCTGATTGATACTTTTCGTGAGTTCGATAAATCCCCAGGTAAATACAGCTGGTGGGACATGAAGACTCGTGCTCGAGAGCGGAACATAGGTTGGCGAATCGATTATTTCTTAATCAGTGCAGGGCTGCGCCCTCGCCTCAAGGATGCTTTTATCCTGGCCCAAGTGCAGGGTTCAGATCACTGCCCAGTGGGGATAGTTCTACAATGAGATGACCCAAATCATAATGGCTCAAAATTTCAGAAGTGAAAAAATCGCAAGTCTTGCAGGCTATCCAAATCACGATTGAGGAAAAAGTCATTCTCGAGATGAGAGGTTATTCGCCATAGCATCTGCTAAAGGAAACTTCCTTCACGGCGATGAGAAGACCTATACGCCCTTTCATTCAACCTCTCTTAGAACATCGAAATGAGACCTAAAATTAGAGGTCGTTCATGATCAGAAAAACTCGTCGAACTTCGTTGTTTGAGCCTCATCTGCCATATGCTCACGGCCTTTACGTGAGAACAGGTAGGGAGTAAATGATTAAAGGTCTCTTGAGCTCTCTCTTCTGCTTTGAAATCGCCTCGGGCATACGATCCAGAAATGAAAAATTTGAAGAAAAAATCAGAAAATGAATCTCTAAAGGGAAAATTTTAGATTCGCCCCTCAGTATCCTCTGTAAAAATCCTTGTGGAGATTTCTCCTAAGGATTGCTCGTATTATCAATTATCATTATCAGCAATCATACCTGGCCATCAGCATAATATATACTAGACGTTTGAATACAAATTTAACCTAGAAGCCGGAAAAACGGTGAAGATGATGATCGAGGTCCTTATCGTGGATGGTGATGAGAAGGTTGTGGAACTTGTTCAAAGCCATCTGCAAAGCGATGGGGATATATACGCCACGTCAGTCAATTCTGCTTTGGCGGCCCTAAAAGCTGTGAGATATTGGGATTACGATGTCATCATATCAGGTATGATTTTTTCAAGTGGAAATGGAGTGGAGCTGCTAAGGTCACTAAGGCGCCAGGGCAATCAAATACCTTTCATCTTCTTCGCTCATGACGATTTAGAAGCATTGCAATTTGAGATCGAGGCCCACCACGGCTGCATCCTAATTCCTAGAAATGGTAATTTTAAGGCTCGGCTGTTCGAGCTGAAGAGAACTGTTCGCGCGTTGATGAAGCCTGGAGCGAGCCTAAGAAACGATGCTTTCTGTGAAACTATGACCTCGGTGATTGATACCTATGCTCATGATGATGAATTAGATAGATTATGTCATGAAGACCTCATCCCTGATTGGATGAGAGGTATCTCGCATAATGAGTGTGACGATGCTGGGGACATCTATGATTATCCTGAGCAAACATTCACAGACATAAAGGCGCCTGATTATCCATCGATTCATGGCGAAATGAGCGAGCTGAGGGATGATGAGAATAAGGCTTGCACCTACGATTGGAAGAGACGATGGAGCCAAAAAAAGATGGTTGCCCGACGCGGCGGCGGATTGAAACTGTTGAGAGAGGATGCTAGCCTACGCGGTGACGAAGAGATATTCCGAATCCAGAGCGGGTCCAAGCATGACAGGTGGAACCCCTAGCTTAGAATCCCCAACCCCCCTCCTAGTTCCTCCTTTGCCCACCTGCTTGGCTGGGCTCGCTCCTATTTCTCTCTCTGACTATTGCGCGAAGGGATATTCTCTCAACACGCAAATGAAACGCGATTACTTTAATGAGGCTTTATTACACATAGGACTCAAAAGTATCTTTCTTAGTGTCTCATTTCCTAAGGATATCCTCCTCTAAACCTAGCGCTACCGATATATTTGTCATACATGTAATGACAATAATAGATGATATGGGACCTGAAGAGACATTGATAATTAGGGATATGAAAGCTGAGGATTATGATGCGCTGGTTCATCTTTGGCGATTGGCGGGATTTCCTTTTAATGCCGATGGAAGAGATAGCAGGAGGCATATCGAAGAAGAGCTGCGCACTCCCATGGCATCATTCCTCGTGGCTGAATCAAAAGGGAGAATAATCGACTCCTTGCTCGGAACAACGGATGGCCGCAAGGGTTGGATCAATCGTCTTGCTATTCATCCAGAATGGCAAGGTAAGGGAGTTGCACTGGCCCTTTTGCGAGAGTTTGAATGCAGGCTCGAAAGGAAGGGTTTACGGATTTTTTCTGCCCTGGTGAACTGTGATAACGAGAGGTCTCGAAAACTGCTCGAAAGAGCGGGGTATGTGGCTGATATGCACGTCATATATTATTCAAAAAGATTGGGAAAGGATGCCTGAGCACGTTTTAGGCCAAGAATATCGAATTAAGACCGGCTATCGGCCATTGGTCAATATAGGCAATTCTTTCATCTTACCCCATCTATCCTATAATGCTCGTCAGAATCTATCTTGCCCTCAGAGTATAATCGCGCTCTCTTCCCTTTCACATCTGGGCTTTGAGCTTCCAATTCGGGCCAATAAAAATCGTGGATATCTCTGCGATCAATCAGGCCGCTCTCGACGAAAGTGCGCTCATGTTCTTCCATTTTCTGGATTTTCTCTTTGTAAGCTAAAAGCGTCCGTAGATGCCTATCGTGCTCAGGAGTTCCTTCTGGATAGAATAAAGCCATCTCTGCCTCTGTATTCATTTTATCCACGATCTCCTCCAACTGCTTCTTTCTCTCCAGCGACAACTCCATGCCCATTTTGCATCACGTTATATTTTAGTACTCGACGAGAACATAATACCTTCTGCCCTCGACACTATCAACATTTCATCTAATGTTATTTTCATGTTGGTAGGGTGCTATGTAATTCTTGATGACAGGCAGGCACGATGATGATAAGTAAAACATTGAATGCTGACTGCATTTCTTTAAAAATGTTCTAGACGAAAATAGACAGGTGACAAACCTTAGAGATGTTGCACCATGATCCAGATAGGCTTGAGAACTAATTATTCAGCACCAGGGTAAGTTGTATGAGGGCTTGGAGCCCCATGCTGAGGTCTTTGATTTTATCTTTTAATGAGCGGGTGATTCTTTCTTAAAATTATTATCAACAGCCAAAATCTGAAATGATAATCATTTTCGGTTTTTCACGATGATAATTCGTGCACTCAAATCTAATTCGAGAATTAATTTCCTGGATTTATTGCACAGCTCTTTCATTAAGTATTATCATTTTAGATAATGTGAAGATATTAAAAAGAAAGGTGAATGCATAATTTGATAATATCTTTAGATAATACTCATTCAAACCGTTTTCGATGCTGATTGAACATCAAGGGGTATTAAGTGGATGAAACTTTGGAGGGACCAAAAAGGGGAGGTGGGTGCAGGCACAACAGTGCTTTTTATCACCATAATGCTCACCGCCACTGGCGCCGCCAGCTTGGTGATCGACCAAACTAACGAAGCTCAGGTCCAGGCCAACGCTGCAGCGCTTGATGCCCTCATGGAGATTTCCACGGGGCTTTGGCCCATCCAGGCTCTGGGACATGTACAGGACGGGCTCGTAGATCGAATAGAACTCTATATGAAATTACAGCCTGGTAGCCCTGAAATAGCTATGGAGGAGGTAGTTATCTTATTTCTTAACGATGACGGACGTTTCGAATTGCTCTTCAGCCCAAGTTACACATCAAAAAACACATACATGTGTGAAATGGTCATGAGCAGGTCTAACGTTAGCACCCTATGGAACGAGCGCCATGTGCTTGGGCCATTGGATATTATAAAAATCACGATTACAAATGAAGATAAACACCTCGCCTTGACCTCCTACGAAGAAGTGTTTCTGTATTTCATGTTGTCCTCCGGGTCTTCGCTTGAGTTAAAACTAAAAATCCCTTTGATCTGCCAAGATGGATGGATAACCCTGCTTTGATTGACGGCTTTTCGACAACCTTAATGAGCATGAGATCAATCTCCCCCAGCAGGAGGGGTGCAGATGAATATATTGCTGGCGACCGATGGAAAGCCACATTCTGAAAAGGCTGTGCGTTATGCCTTGGATTACGCCTCCCTAAGGAAGGCGAACCTATTCATAGTCCATGTTGTAAGCCCAAGGGCTGAGGATGACAAAGAGCGGCTCATAAAGCACGGTATGAGTCTATTGGAAGAGCTCAAGAGTAGAGCAGCTAAGGAAGGTGTTTCTGTGACTACCATGTTGGAAGCAGGGAACCCCTACGAAGCCATACTTGAGGCTGCTGAACGAGTAAAGGCAGAGGCTATAATTGTTGGCACGTCAGGAAAAACTGCTATCGATAGAGTTCTCATCGGTTCCGTGTCCGAATATATCGTGCGCAACTCGAAGTGCACGGTAATCGTCGTGAAATAAGCCCAGGGTGATCATGCGCTACGCCATCGTCCTTTATCTGGATGAGAAGAGCGAGACAAGGCTGTGCCATTTACAAGAAAAAATGGTGCAAGAGGGTTTGTCTGCTGTTCTACCTGAGTCACAAAGATGGCGTCCTCACTTGACGCTTATTAAGCTAGGGGGAGTGGAGGACGAACCCCTCTTGTTAGACCTGTTGCGCCGCTATGCCTATGAAAGGGCCCCCCTCGGACTCAGAATGGAATCTTTGGGCGTCTTTCTGGACTTGAGAGAGATATTCCTAGCTCCCGCTCCCACTTCTGCACTTCTCAAGGACCACGAAGACCTCTATGATCGAGCGGACCGTCAGCAAATGTCCGCTGAGCGCCGCTACTCACCTGATTGCTGGACGCCACATGTAACCATTGTGGATGGTGTGGCACGAGAGCGTTTAGGCAGAGCTGTGCAAATTGCTTCGGAGAATTTAGAGCTACCCATGGTGGCACGAGTGATATCAATAGGAGTATTGAGAATCTCGCAAGATAGTTCCAGGATAGAAAAAGTTAGGGAGTTTGACTGGGGCAGATGAATTAGCGACTCTTATCATTCAATTTGCCCACAGCTAGCATCAGGCCGTATATCATCGCCTCTGGTCTAGGAGGGCAACCTGGAATGTAAACATCCACAGGGAGCATCCGATCCACCCCTCCTCTAACGGCGTAGCTCTCTCTGAAGATGCCTCCAGAGCAGGCGCAAGCCCCCACAGCCACAACCAGCTTAGGCTCCGGAGTGGCTTTGTAAGTCTGCATTAAGGCTCTCTCCATGTTGCGGGTAACTGGACCAGTGACTAGAAGGAGGTCAGCATGCCTGGGACTGGCTACGATGTGCATGCCGAAGCGCTCTATATCATGCACGGCGTTGGACAAGGCGTTGACCTCTACCTCACAAGCGTTGCAGGATCCTGTATCCACCTCACGAATCGCCAAAGAGCGGCCAAATACCTTCCCAATCATGGCATCAAGGCTCTTACCCAACTCCTGGATACTCTTATTTTCAATAGAAGAGGAAGATAACAAATCAGACCTGGATCGTTTTGCCAATTCGATTTCCGGACTCATTGTCCAGGCCCCCTCTGGACAGGAACGGGCACATTGGGCACAAAAAATACAGAGCCCGAGATCCACCTTTATCTCGCCTTCTCTCTCCTGGATAGCATTTGTGGGACAAGAACGAAAACAAACATGATGAGCTTTGCATAGGTCTGTCCTCAGTTTTGGAAAACCTAGACGAGCTGCATACCGCGGGGTGCCTTCCTGAGGGTAATCAGATGTCACTATACCTTTGCGCAGCACCCCTTTCCTAATTATATCTAGCAAACCATCACCTCACAGATCGTTACCAGCATAGGAAAGGTTCAGGGATTTGTTGATCAAAGGGAAGTCTGGAACTATCTCACCTTGGACTGCTACTTCTATCGCTCTCCAATTGTGGAAGGAGGCATCTCTCACCTTATGTCGGAAGGGCCTGCCTCCTTTTCCTGATATCAGCCAATGCACCAATTCACCCCTCGGCGATTCCACCAAGCTCATGGCCGTGCGCCCTTCTGGTACCTCGAAGGAAGAGCAAGTAATTTCTCCGCTAGGTAAAGAGCCCAGAGCCTGCTCCACCAAGCTAATGCTCTCTTGAAGCTCCTCTAGCTTCACACAAAGACGGGCGTTCACGTCACCTTCGCGGCGTAGAGGCACACGGAAGCTGAGATGCCGGTACGCTGCGTATGGATGATCGCGCCGCACATCCCTATCCAGCCCTGATGCCCTGGCTACAGGCCCTACCAACTCTAATTCCTTGGCGACCTCGAGAGGGATCCTTCCTGTCGTTTCCAAGCGATCCAGTACGGATTGCGAGCGCAACATCAAAGATGAGAATTCCTTGATGTCCAGCTTGAATCGCACCAACTGTGCGAGGATCTTTGAAATCTTGTCTGAGGGGATATCGATCCAAACTCCCCCTAGACGGTTCACCCCTCTCAAGAAACGGTTACCGGTTATGAAATCATTAAGCTCCATGCACCTCTCCCTTAGAATGTAAGCGTGTTGAGCCGCGACATTAAAGGCCACATCCAATGCGATCCCACCTATATCCCCAAGGAGATTGTAAATGCGCTCCAGCTCGGCATACGCCGTTCGTAGGTAGAGTGCTCTTTCGGGAACCTGTGCACCCCCCAACGACTCTACCGCTTGGCAATAAGCCAATGAATGGGCAAAACCGTTATCTCCAGATATCCTCTCCGCTAGCATGACTCCCTTAGCATAAGGGGTGCTCTCTGAAAGTTTCTCTACCCCTCTATGCACGTATCCCAAGCGTACCTCCAAATTCAGTATCGGCTCGCCGGCGACGCTGAAACGGAAATGACCCGGTTCGATGACCCCAGCGTGAACAGGGCCCACGGGTATTTCAAAGACGCCGGACCCTTCCACTCGACGATAAGGGTAGGCGTGAGGCTCCTGTGGGATTATTTGGGCAGGATCGAAATCTTTTCGCAATGGATAGATGCCCTCAGGCCAATCGTCCCACAGCACTAACGGTTTCAGTTCTGGATGACCACTGGCCCTAAGGCCCATTAGGTCCATTATCTCCCTCTCATACCACTCTGCACATGGTATCTGCGGTGTCAATGAAGGGTACTGGGGAAAAGCGGGATCCACGCTGGTAAGTAAGACGACAAAGTCGTCTTCTCCGCTGAGCGCCATCAACACGATGAGCTTGAAGTCGCCAGTCAACGCGCGATTATCCACAGCGTGGAATGTAACTAAATGCGCCCCCCAGAGATTCTTAATGTGCGATGCCACCGGGGGAAGAAGTGAAGAAGGAATCTCCATCCAAATCTCGTTACCTTTGACCTTACGGGAAATGACCGCTTCAGAGAGCTCGGGAGGCATTGAGCTCAGGATGTCAATCATTCGCCTTTCGGTCATACATTACCCCCTGGGAATAGTCTAGCAATATCCATCAGGATATCGTTCAGCTGTGAAGGCATGTACGTGCCTAGCAGCAAGGCCGCAGCCAGAAGAATGATCATTAGCGCTAGGCTAGCTCGGCCTGACTCACCCTTGCAGCCTGAATCACATGGAGCACCCATGACCATCCCGCTAAGATGGTGCAAAACTGCAGCGAATATGATAGCCAGGAAGAAGAGGTAGAAAGCGATGGGAAGGAATTCTCCCACTTGGAAGCCAGCGTAGAGTATTGTTAGCTCGCTTATAAAAATTCCAAAGGGGGGGCAACCTATAATTGCCAAGAAGGCCGTAGCCCAAATGACAGAGGTGTATGGCATGAGGCCTGATAGGCCCTTCACCTCCTCAATCAGCTTGGTTTTCACCCTCAAATAGACCTGCCCTGCACCTAGGAATAAGGTGCTTTTGATAAGGGAGTGATTGAGCATATGCAATAACCCTCCCATTATGCCTAGGGTACCTCCGAAGCCGAAGGCTAGCGCGATTATGCCCATGTGCTCCACGCTGCTGTACGCTAGAAGGCGTCGGTAATCCCTCACCAGAATTATGAACACCGAGGCTACGGCCAAGGAGAGAAGGCCAAAGATCATCAGGAGGCTTCCGGAAAAGGAAGGATCTATGACCTCGGATGTCACCATATGAAAACGCAAGATGGCATACAAGGCGCAGTTGGAGAGCGCGCCCGAGAGAATAGCTGTCGGTATGGGAGCTTGAGAATAAGCATCAGGAAGCCAAGTATGCATGGGGGCAAGGCCCACCTTGGTGCCATACCCTATCAAGACGAAGATGAAGGAAAGTTTGACCAAGGTGGGATCGAGCTGATCCGCCATAGAGAATATGGTTGACCAGTTTAGGGATCCTGTTGACTCGCCTAACCTCTGCACAGAAGCGGCATAGAGAAGTATGGTACCAAGGAGGGCTAGAGCTATTCCCACAGAACATACCATGATATACTTCCATGCCGCTTCTAAAGACCCTTCCGTATTGTAAAAGCCTACTAGAAATGCGGATGCCAGGGTAGTGGCCTCAATGGCTATCCACAACAGACCCAGATTGTCCGAAATGCACACCAGAATAAGGGTAAAGATGAATACATGCAGAAGTGAATAGTAATAACGCAGACGGCCTTCCGCTACCTTTCCCCCATTAATCTCGTGACGCAGGTATGCTATCGAGTATAGGGAGGATGCCAAGATCATTATCGCGGTTATAATCAGGACGAAGGCGCCGAAGGAATCTAGATAGAGCATTTCCGAGTAAAGGCTACCACGTTCGAATACCATCCAGGCCAAGAACCCTGAGTAGACCGCCAGTATGGAAGCGCCCGCAGTACTTGCCCATTCTACCTTACGCGGAGAACGCAGGAGGAAGCAGGCCAAAGCAGTGACAGCAGGTATGACTAGTAGGGTTTGAAGCATCAATCTCTCAACCTCCTCAAGAAGGACGTGTCAAGGCTATCGAAGGTCTGATTGATGCGGAAAACGAGTACGCCCATGATCAACACTGCCACCAGAACATCGAACGACACGCCTAACTCCACGATCAAAGGCATGCCATAGCCAAGAGATATGGCCGCCATGAATATACCGTTCTCCGTCACCAACAATGCCACTACCTGAGTTATCGCTTTCCTACGCGAAATCATGATGAAGAGGCCGATAAGCACCACAGCCAAGGAAACGGCCAAGGCGCCAGCGGTCACGCTGCCACTTTTCTCTATGAGTGGTTGCGCCACGTAATATCCAAGCACCACCATTCCAGCTGAGATGAGCAATGATGAGGGGGCTCTCAGGGATGGCTCAACCTCCTTTGATACCCCGATACGCTGCATGACTGAGTTCAGGATGCTGGGAATCAGGAGCGCTTTCACTCCAATAGTTATGACCGCCACCACAAACATGTGCATATAGCCGGTGGTATAACCGACCACAGCGGCCAATAGGCCAAGGGAGAGCGATTGCAGGGCAAAGGCCGATACCAGAGTGCGCATGCGGCCAATGGCCATCAGTAGCACAGCAGAGAGTAGTACAGCGGCCGCCAGACCATTCATTGCATTCACAGCCATTTCAGCCATCACATCGCCTCCAGCACAAAGTAGGAAACTACAGCGAGAAAGGCCAGCACAAAGGCTCCTGCCAAAAGGCTGGGCTGCCTGAACAGTCTCATTTTAGCCATTGAAGATTCGATCAGAGCAATTATTACAGCCAGCAAGAAAACCTTCAGCAAGAACAGCCCAGCACCAATGAGCAATGAGCCCATTCTCAACTCCGTCGCTATTCCCCAAGGGAGGAAGGCGTTCCAGGCTATGGTCATGAATAACATGAGCTTGATCATGCTGGCATACTCCATCAAAGCCAAGTCTCTTCCTGAGTATTCCAGCAACATACCTTCATGCGTCATGGTTAGCTCGAGGTGGGTAGCAGGATTGTCGAAAGGTATGCGAGAATTTTCAGCAAGCAGGGCGATGATGAAGGCGGAGAAGGCCAAAATCAACGTCGGGCCTATCAATTCAGCCCCTGAATCAACAATCAAGCCAGATGCTATTGATAACGAAGTCGTTCCTGTGAGCAGAGCGATGCTAAAAAAGGCCAATAATATGGCAGGTTCGATGAGGGCGGAGACCATCATCTCCCTACTGCTCCCCATTCCTCCAAATGTAGAGCCTGCATCAAGAGCCGCCAAGGCCATGAAGAAGCGCATATTAGCGAACAAATAGACCAAGACGATCAGGTCCCCCATGAATCCTGCTGTAGTGGTCAGGAATGCTGGGACCAGGAGGGCAGCCACCACCATGGAGATAAGGCAAGCTAAGGGGGCTATGGTAGTCATCCAAGAAGCGTCTTTTGATATTACTGAGCCTTTGTGGAAGAGTTTTATCAAATCATAATATGGCTGAAGGAGAGGTGGGCCCTTACGACTCTGTAACACCGCCTTAGTTTTGCGGATGACTCCAATGATGAGTGGCGCAAGGGCCAAGAGCGTCAATGTTTGCAAAAATATGAAGAGAAATTCTAGCATAGGCATCACCTAAGACTCACGAGAAGGAGTATGAGAACTGCGAAAATGTATGCCAAGTATCTCTGAATGCTGCCGGTTTGAATCACGCTAGCCCTTTTGGCGAGCCCTGTGATTATCTGTGCTAGAGGACGATACAGCTTAAGCTCGAATATGTCTGGAATCGACGCATGGAAAGCCATTCTTTTACGCATGTAGGGAGATGATGCTGATTCAAAGGAGAATTCACTTTTCTCCCTAAGAATAGAATTGAACACCCGACGTAATGGCTGGGAATGGCCTGTGGCGGTGTACTCATTCCTGGCATTCAGAGGTGTTCCGCAGTCCCAGGTGTCAGCCTGTGTTCGCAGAGGGGTGGAGCCGATGTATCGAACTGCCAAGAATATTATGGGAATCATAAATCCCATCAAAAGGGCCAAAATCAAGGGTGAGGCTTGAGAAATCATCTCCCCTCCCACATAAAAATTAAGTCCCTTGACAAGATCGCTAGCCACGCTTACATCCAAAACCGTCTGACAAGCGGTATCTGCTAGCGGGATGAGTTGCGGGCTCATCACCCCGGTGAACGTGCACAACACGGCCAATAGGGCCAGTCCTAATATCATAGTAACAGACACTTCATGCGCCTTTTCAGCCTCTGAGCTTCTCGGCCGAGCGAGGAAAACAGAGCCATACATCCTTACGAAGCACGCCCCGACCAAAGCGCCAGTCATCGCTAACATTCCTAGAGCCAAGGCCATCAAGAGGCTGATAGTTACATCATCTACAGTGTATGACCGTAGGAGAGATTGGAATATGAGCCACTCACTAACAAAGCCATTGAATGGTGGGATGGCCGAGATTGACAAAGAACCAATTAAAAAGAAAATGCTGGTATAACGCATGCGTTTAGCTAGGCCACCCATTCTTTCCATGTCCTTGGTGCATGTAGCCTGCACCACTGCTCCTGCCCCCAGGAACAGCAGGGACTTGAAAAGAGAATGGAAGAGCACATGCAACAAGCAGGCTATAAGGGCCAGCGCAGCCAATTTCTCCTGGCCATGGGAAAAGAATACCAAGGAAGTGCCCAATGCGATGAGGATGATGCCCACATTCTCCACCGTGGAAAAGGCCAAGGAACGCTTGATGTCTCTCTCCGCCAGAGCGTAGAGTACGCCTAACATCGCCGTTACGCTGCCCAGCAGCAACAGCATAAGCCCCCACCATCCTTCAGCCACTCCCAAGAACTGGAAAGTGGTACGGATGAGCATGTAGATGGCCACTTTCACCATGACTCCAGACATCAGAGCGGAGACGTTGCTAGGAGCAGATGGGTGTGCCTTGGGAAGCCAAACATGCAGAGGTATCACCCCAGCCTTGGTACCGAAACCGACCAGTGCTAGGAGGAAGGCTAAACTGCGCGCTAGCTCTGAAATGCCTTCACCGGAGCTGAGGGCTATGCTGCGGAAGTCCGTGGAACCGGCGGATGTAGAGATGAACAGTAGGCAGGCGGCGATGCAAGCGGTGCCGAGATGGGTCATGACGAAGTATAACCAGCCAGAGGAACGGACGCCTTCGTCACGGTGCTCGTACACCACCAGAAGATAGGAGGAGAGCGACATCAACTCCCAAACCACCAAGAATAGAATCACGTCCCCAGCGGCCACCACCAAGCACATAGACAAGAAAAAAATGGGTAGGAGGGAGCCCATCTTGGCCAAGCTATAATGGCCAGAATAATGTTGCACATACCCGATGGAGTAAAGAGATGTAGCTAGACCGACTATGGAGATGGCAAGCAGGAAGAAGGAGGAGAGGGCGTCGATATGCACTCGGAAAGCCCCCAGGAAGGGGAAAGCCAATATCTCCAGGACCAGATCGTCAGCGATGAGTACCTCTATAGAGGTCAGGATGCCCATGAGCGCAGAGAGCGTGAGCAAGGCGAAGGCCAGCTTCGCTCCGAAGGATTCCTTCCGCGCGGTGAGGAGAGCGATGAGCGATGCGGCCGCTCCCAAGACGATCAGCGCTGCAAAGGTGTAACTGCTAAGCGTTATCTGTCACCTCTTCAGGCCTACTCGACTCCACGTCCAGAAGGGCGTTGGAGTTGGGTAAAGACCCGGGCTATTCGGCTGGCAAAATCATGCTCATATATAAGCGTTTCGTAAACCCAGACTCACTGAGTTACTCGATGGTTTAATGATTGCCATTCCAGCCACCCGGTCGATCTTAAGTCGTGCGGTGTGCAGACGCCCCTTTCCGCAGAAAGGATGGCCCTAAGCTCTTGCCCCCCCCCCCTCTTACAGTAATCACTTGGGAAGCCAGTAAAAACATGAAGAGGTAAAATAAGCTGCCATCATCTTGCACCTCCTCCCCCGATGCGTGCGACTTGAGCCCCATTCTCTGAGTTTTCTTCCCTCCCTCTACTTCTTCCACGCCAGTTATCCCGCGCATCAAATCATCATACCTTTGGCCATTCAAGCTCCCTGAGCTCACCCTGCATGCTTTATTTGCCCGTTTTGCTACAAGTTAATCCCAACAGCGATTGAGGCTTGTGCGAAACGATAGAACGTCCTGATATCGTATGAATGAAGTTTTTCCCGCAATAATCCCAAGAGGATGCCATCGTGTTAATATACACGCGGATATCTAGTGAGAAAGGATGAAGGCGTGGGAGGGAATGGAGCAGAGAGAGCTGAGCGCGGCCGTGCTCAAGACCGCCATGGCCATCGAAGAGTTTGGCATTCGCTTTTATTCTGAGTTGAGCCAGTGCGTAAAGGACAAGAGGGGCTCGGCACTGTTAAGGGGCCTGGGAAACGATGAAGGGGAGCACTTGCGCATCCTCACGGACCAGATGGCGCGCGCCTCCAAGGGGCTCGATCCTACCAAGGTAGAGACCATAGATGAATACCTAAAGATACTGCCGGAGAAGGTCTTCGTTAAGCCCAAGGGCTCATGCATGACGCTCAGCGATGAGATCGCTGCCCTGCAGAAAGGGATTGAGGTGGAGGAAAACTCCATACGTATGTACCAAGACGCGCTAAAAATGAGCTTGGATGATGGGACCAGAGCTACCTTAGAAGAGCTTGTCAAATGGGAGCGTAGACATAAAGAAATTCTGGAGGAGAACCTGCATATGCTCAAGCTTGAAGGGGCTTGGTATGGATATGGGCCTATCCTTGAAGGATGATATTTCCGTAAAGATTAATTAAAGGCGTTAATTTCACTAGGTCAAGAGTTACCAGTAGGCTGTCAATAAAACTAAATACCTAGGTTTCATGCCTAGAGTAATCCTGCCCCGGTCCCTGCGGGCATTCATATACAGCCGGCTGAAGCGGTAATGGTTTGAGGTGCGTGGCATGGCAAGGTTGCCGAACATCAACAGAGAGTTGTCGGCCTGTCTCCAATGTGGCTATTGCGTTCGCGTGTGCGATACATACGCACAGGAGCCATGGGAATCCAACAGCCCCCGTGGAAAGCTGTATTATCTTAAGCAGCTGCAGAACAAGACGCCTTTAGACAAGCTACTTGGGCGAAAGGTGGAGATCGATCAGGAGTTCGTTGAGGCGTTATACAAATGCACTGGATGTGCGGCCTGTTGGCAAGTATGCCATGTCGAGATCGAGTTCGCCGAGTTCTGGGAGAAGGTCAGAGAATGGGTGGTCGAACAGGGGAAAGGCCCACTTCCAGCTCATAAAAAGCTGGGCGAGAGTATATTGGCCAATAAAAACCCTTACCGTGAGCCTCCAAGCAAACGGGGGGACTGGTTCCCCGCTAGCATAAAAAGGGAATCTTTGAACCCGGACATATGCTTCTTTGCCGGTTGTACCGCCTCCTACAGGATGCAACGCATATCCCAGGCTGCGGTGATCTTCATGGACCGCTGCGGCGTGAAACAGAATATCATGGGAGAGAATGAGATGTGTTGCACCTCGCCCATGCTAAGAACGGGGCAAATCAAGGCTACCAGGGAAGCGGCCGAGAACAATGTGCGCCAGACTGAGCGCATGGGGGCCAAGGCTATGGTCACTGCTTGCGCCGGTTGCTATAAAACGACCCTGCATGACTACAAGAGATTCTATTCCAGACCCTCTTTTGAAGTCTATCATTTCTCCCAGTATGCCCTCAAGCTCATCAAGGAGAAGAAGGTTAAGTTCACCAAGGAGATCAAAGCTAAGGTCACCTACCATGATCCCTGCCATCTAGGTCGTCATGCAGGAGTCTTCGAGGCGCCGCGGGAGGTCATAAAGGCCGTGCCCGGCATCGAGCTGGTGGAGATGCGTTACAACCGAATGGGCTCGCATTGTTGTGGGGCAGGTGGAGGGTTCAAGTCGCAATTCAACGATTATGCCGTGAATATCGCTGCCAAGCGAGTGCAGGAGGCATTGGAGACGGGGGCAGAGATGATAGTTACTACATGCCCCTTCTGCGTACTCAATCTCCAACAAGGGGCGAAGCAGATTGGCTCTAACATCAAGGTGGTAGACCTTGCAGAGCTTTTGGCGCAAGCGACCTCTCCCTCTTGAGACTGGTGGGCGTTGAAAGGATTTAATTTCGTGGATAGCGAGACGTAACAACGAGAATGCGGTTCAGGGCTTCCGTTTCCTTGAGAGGTTATGTGCTGCTGAGAGTTCATCTCGAATGTTTCACCAAGATATCCTCTTAATTTATTGATGTGGTCAGAATAATGTTTTTGCATGGAATGGTGAAATCATTGCGCTATGTGCTTAGATCGACCCGATAGGTTAATGTACCGCAAAACTCTGGATGCGATGAATGGTCTTCGAACTTCTTGATGAGCGTATCCGCATCCTGCTCAAGCAAAGGGACATCCACGAGCCCACTGGCCCTCAGCGTCAAGCTATACCCCATATCCTCAAAGGAGAGAATGTTCTTCTAGTCGCTCCCACGGGCATAGGAAAGACCGAGGCCGCCATGCTTCCCATATTTCACCGCTTGCTCAGTTACAGCGGCAAGGGAGTAAGGTGCATCTATGTTACCCCTTTGCGGGCTCTTAACAGAGATCTGCTGCGCAGGCTGGAAGATTTCGGAACCGCCTTAGGTTTGGACGTGGCCGTTAGACACGGTGACACACCTCAATGCGAAAGGAGCAGGCAGTCTCGAAAAGCCCCTGACATCCTTATAACCACGCCCGAGACGTTGCAAATATTGTTCGTAGGCAAGAGGTTGAGAGAACATCTCTCCAATGTTCGTTTCTTCGTGATCGACGAGATACATGAGTTGGCGGAGGACGAGCGCGGTGCGCAATTGGCGGTGGCAATGGAGCGCCTTGTGGAGGAGTCAGGTGAGTTCCAGAGGGTGGGCCTGTCCGCTACCATAGGAAGCGTGGAAGAGGTGGCTAGATATCTGGCTGGAAAGGGGAGAAAGGTAACCATAGTGAAGGCAAGCGTGGCTAAGGACATGACGGTGGAAATACAGAGCCCAACGGTGCAGGATGAGGATATGGAGCTAGCAGGGATGCTGCAGAGTGATCCCCAACTAGTGGCTTGCATGAGGCGCTGCAAGGACATAATTGAATCGCATCGATCCACCCTCCTTTTCGTTAATACAAGAGACACCGCCGAGGCCCTAGCGGCACGCTTCCACGTGTGGGACGAGACTTTTCCCATCGGTGTTCATCACGGCTCCCTATCCAAAGAGACGCGCATAGAGATGGAGGAGGCTTTCAAGCAGGAGAGATTGAAAGGGCTGATCTGCACCTCATCGCTTGAGCTGGGGATAGACATAGGCAGCGCAGACTTCGCCATCCAGTACAATTCCCCGCGCCAAGTGGCCAGGCTAATACAAAGGATGGGAAGAGCCGGTCATAGGGTGGGGGTTAAATCCGAGGGCGCTGTCGTGGCCTCTACCCCTGATGAGGTGGCTGAATCGCTAGTGATCGCGCGCAAAGCGGCCAAGGAAGAGTTAGAGCCTCTGAGGGTTAGGCAAAACCCCCTCACCGTACTGGCCAATCAATTGGTGGCCATGGCCATGTCTGGTCCTGTGCGCCGGGACGATGCTTATCGCGTAATAGTTCGAGCCTATCCCTTTCATTCATTAACCAGGGAGAAGTTCGAAGCGGTGCTCCAGCAATTAGGCTCCATAGGGCTGGTCTTCATCAATAACGAGGAATATCGACGTTCCAACAGAGGCATGCGCTATTTCTATAACAACCTCTCTATGATACCTGATGAAAAGAGCTTTCGCATACGCGATCTCTCCACCAGGAAGATAGTAGGGCAGTTGGATGAGTCATTCGTTATCTCCTTTGCTGAGCCTTATGCCACGTTTATCACCAGGGGGCGTTCCTGGCGCATTATCGAGATAAAGGAGGATGAGCTGCTAGTGGAGCAAGTTAAGGAGATAGGCTCAATACCCTCCTGGGTTGGCGAGGATATCCCTGTGCCTTTCAATGTGGCTATGGAAGTAGGACGTTTACGGCGCCTGCAGGACTATCATAACTATCCCGGCGACGAGGAAGCGCTTGGCAAATTGCGTCGTTACTTGGAAGAGCAGAAGTCAGTGGGCAAAGTTCCTACGGACGAGCTGCTCACGCTAGAAATGGGAAAGAAGCTCGCCATCCTTAACTGTTGTTTCGGATCAAAAGTAAATGAGACCCTCTCAAAGCTGTTATCAGTGCTCTTGACCGCTAGACTGGGAGAGGCCGTGGCCACCCATACTGACCCCTATCGCATCGTTCTGGAACTTCCCCGGGATGTGCGTGCGGCTACCATCCTTGATACGCTTTTATCCATTAAGGCTGAAAACGTGGAAGCCCTCATGCGCATGGTGATGAAGAATTCCTCTTTCCTGCGCTGGAGATTCGTTTATGTGGCTAAGAAGTTCGGGGCGGTGGAGAAGGATGCAGACTATCAATCCATCAATTTCAATCGCCTTTTTGAGGCGTATGAAGGTACCCCGATGTTCGAGGAGGCCGTGAACCGCGTGCTATGGGAGGATTTGGACTTGGAGGGGACGATGCGCATTATGCGATGGCTACAGGAGGGTAGGATTCGCATCGAAGTAACCTCCCTGACGCCTATAGGTCGTGCCGGGTTGGAGCATTCTAAAGAGCTAATTGCCCCTCAGCGCGCAGATCATTCCATTCTAATGGCTTTAAAGAAACGTCTAGAGGAGGAACAGCTATTCCTTACCTGTCTCAAATGTCAGGCGCAATGGAAGATCAAAGTCAAGGATTCTCCCGATAAGATATTCTGCCAACGCTGCGGAGGGAAGATGGTAGCCGCTCTCCGCGCTTATAATAAGGACCATGTCAAGCTGCTATCCAAACGGCCCTTGACGGAAGATGAGGCGGCGGAAGTGAAGCGCATGTACAAAAACGCTAGCCTGGTAAATGGCAATGGATCAAAGGCGCTGCTTTGCCTGGCCGCGAGGGGAGTTGGCCCTGATGCAGCGGCTCGCATTTTGAGCGGCTTTCACGAGGAGGAGGACGATTTCCTGCGCGACATCCTCATGGCGGAGGTCAATTACGCTCGCACTAAGAGGTTCTGGGACTGAGCTGATCTAGATCGATTTAACCCTATTCCTCACCCTGGCCACACCGGGAATGGTGACTTCCACCACGTCTCCGTCCCTGAGAGGACCTACACCCTCTGGAGTCCCAGTGGCCACGACATCCCCTTTTTCCAAAGTCATATAGCTAGAGATGAACGCGATCAATTCCTCCAATGAAAATATCATGTCCGCCACTCGACCTCTCTGCCTCAGTTCTCCATTCAGGCGTGTCTCTACAGTTAGCGCCTTGACATCAGGTACCTTTTTCAAAGGGAATGGTGCAGACAGAGGCGCGAAGGTGTCTATTCCTTTGGCCAATGACCAGGGCAGACCTGCCTTCCGGGCGCGAGATTGCACATCCCTGGCAGTCACATCGTTGAAAGCGGCTAAGGAGTCCACGTATTGCAACGCTTCATCTGCGCTTACCCGACTGGCTCTTCTGCCGATGATCGCCGCCAGCTCCCCTTCGTAGTCCACCCTGCCCAAACCTCTCGGGATGAGTATGTCGTCGCCATCACCCACCAAGGCCGAAGAGGGCTTGAGGAATAGCACTGGCTCCTGTGGTATTTCCGAGTTCAGCTCTCTTATATGGGCATGATAGTTTTGTCCTACACAGACGATCTTTCCCGGACGCATGGAGCTTCTCGGTTCAATCCTCATGCTTATCTTCGTTATTGCCCACGGTCTCCAGCTTCACCAGGACCCCCATTCCCTTGAGAGACATCACCACTTTGTCCGCCAAGAAAATAGCGTCCTCTAAAGTGGCCTTCTTGTCCCAAGTGTAGACGGCATCATAGTTGCCTGTTGTGGGCTTGAACCCCATGTTGTTCAAGGCGTCGAAAACCTTGGAGGGCTTGGCTCCTTCCGAGCTGAATATTACCGTGATGTAGGTCAGCATCGATTCATGCATGCAAATATATGCAATAAACCTTTTCGAAGTCTAGCTTGCATGATACGAAATTACAGCCCTCTCTCCTCTTTCGCTCGGAATCCTCGGGCGATGATATAGATCTCCGAGCTGCTCGCCCTCGAAGCCTCGGGCCCATACAGCCTGACTTCATTGAAAACTGATTTTACCTTCCTCATGAGATCTTGCATCATGTCACCCTCGAACACCTTCATCACCAGCGTCCCTCCCGGCTTGAGCACCTCGACCGCGAACTTAAGCGCATGCTCGCAAAGATCCACCGAGCGAGCGTGGTCCATGCTGTAATTGCCCGAGATGTTGGGGCTCATATCAGAAAGCACAACGTCGGCCTTCCCACCTATTGTTTCTAGAACGTTTGAGACTGTTTCCTCCTTACGCATGTCACCCTGTATGGTCACGGCGCCATCAAGCGGCTCTATCGGTTGAAGATCCACGCCCACTACCTTTCCATTTTTGCCCACCCGCTGCACCGCTACCTGGAGCCATCCACCTGGAGCCGCCCCCAAATCGGCCACGGTATATCCAGGCTTGAGAATCCTGAACTTGTCATCAATCTGCATAAGCTTGAAGGAGGCTCGGCTACGGTAATCCATTTTCTTTGCCGCCTTATAATATGGATCTTTCTTGCGCTCTGCTAGCCAGCGCTTTGACATGAGTTACCCATCCGATCACAGGAATAAAGCTTTGTCCACGATGTTGAACACTAAAAAAAGGAATCAGAGGTCAATAAAAAGTCTGTAAAATTGTATTAAGGATGGAAGAAAAGGATTGGATGTCTTCCCCCCATCGCATGATGCTAGACATGAATTCATATTCCCCCAAGGAGTCGAAAGCGAGGTAGAATACCGTATCGGAACGAATTTCATAAGGACGGATGAGGTGGCTAGCCGAGGATTCGTAAACGAGGAAATGGACAAATTTGGTATTATTTTCTTGCATCATTTGAAATATTCAAAGGAGAATCAAATCCATAAGGTGAGAGGATGAGAGGTAGCCCAAGGCCAGGGGGGGCGAGTAAAAGGAACCTCGAGAGGATGCCCGATGAGGAGTTCACCGCCTGGATATTATCCAGAATGGATATTTGTCAATGCTACAATTGCCCGACGCACAACGAGTGCGCTAAGAAGAGCGCGGAGCGCCTTTATTGTGTGGCCTCGCGCAGCCCCATGTGCATAGACAAGCGGCTGGGCTGCCTTTGCCATGACTGCCCTGTCCATCTAGAACTCTCTCTCAAGGAAGATTATCATTGCCTCAAAGGCCCTGAGATAAAGAGATCCTAGGCAGAAGATTATTTCCATCATGTCTGATTACTTAGGCGATTCGGATGAGCGAGGAACGGATGACATACGCCAAAGCCGGAGTGGACATTGAGGCGAAATCGAAAGCTATATCTTCCTTGATAAAACAGCTGAGACATAGACGCGGTGGCCGAGGCACAATGATGGAGGTCAAGGGCCAATTCACCTCCCTCATCGACTTTGGCGATGTGGCGCTAACCCTCTGCACAGATGGGGTGGGCACAAAGCTATTGGTAGCCCAGGCCATGCGAAAGTGGGATACGGTAGGGATCGACTGCATCGCCATGAACGTTAATGACACCATCTGCGTCGGAGCTGAGCCTTTGGCCTTCGTTGACTATATCGCCATGGATAGGCCTGATCCTGTAATAACCGAGGCCATCGGAATGGGGCTGGAAAAGGGTGCCAGATTGTCCAACTGTGAAATTGTTGGTGGAGAGATAGCAGTGCTACCTGAGATAGTTCAAGGAGTGGACCTATCGGGCAGCTGCCTCGGATTCGTCCCAAAGGATAAGATAGTGACTGGTGCTGAAGTCAAGGTGGGAGATGTCATAATCGGCTTGCCATCTTCGGGCGTACATTCTAATGGCCTTACATTGGCAAGAAAGGTGTTGGAGAGAAGTCAGGTACCTCTGCATGAGCGCCCGCCTGAGTTGAAAAGAACGGTGGGTGAGGAGTTATTGCAGCCTACCGCTATCTATGTCCGAAAGGTGCTAAGAATGCTCGAAGTGGTGCACCCTACAGGCATGGTGGATATCACCGGAGGGGGTCTGCGCAATTTCGTTCGCTTGAAAAAAGGCGTTCGCTTCACCATCTCCAGACCGCTAAGACCTCAACCCATATTCCAACTTCTACAAGAGCTTGGGGACATCGAAGATAAGGAGATGTATCAGACCTTCAATATGGGTATGGGATTCGCGGTAGTGCTCAGAGAGAATGATTCTAAGGAAGCTTTGCAACTATTAGGGAAAGGAGCCAAGATCGTGGGGAGCGTTGAGGAGGGCCAAGGAGTCGTCTGTTCTCCTCTGGACCTAGAATATCATTCTTATTGAATATGATTTGATGGGCAAGAAGGGCTTTTATCTTGGTTGAGGTTCAAAATCGTTTTACTTTTACCTATCTCAATCATCACTGGAGGTTATTGGAGATTTATGGCGAATTATACTCATGGATGTTTCGCCAGGGGAAGCATAAATGCTTGATCCTTAACTTTTATGTGAATTATGCTCAGCAGAGCTATCAGGCAGAGCCTTGATGTCACATTTCAGTGAGACGTGGCGACGCCCTTGCTACGAAAAATTGGAAAGAGGGGAGAATGGAGTTGTGATTCCTGAATTTGGCGAAGGCCTAGGCGATTTGGCATTTGTAGAGGAAAATACAAAGATTATATGCTTGAATAAAAGGGCCCGACCTGATTTACCGCGTGACTTGTTTGCGATATCTTCACAGAAAGGGGCATGAGTTAATCGTGATTAATTGTGCTCGAAGTGATAACAAATAAAATGGGTTAATCGATTGCGTGTCCCCTTCAGGTCTCTTGGAGCTCGCTCCGACGCCCTTCAGAAGAGTTCAGATGATTAGGCATATGAATGAGCCGAGGGTCAAGAATGTAGGAGAGAGGATGTTAATGCCTGGCATAAAATTGGAAGGGAATATGTTGTTAACAAAGCTGAGCCTTTTTGAATTCTCGCCAGTCGAATCCTTCTTATTGGCGGTGCGACCGAACGCTTCAAACATGTAAGTCTCCAGAGCGTAACTCTGTCAGAAGAAATCGGTCTCGCATTTTATGCGCGATTACGGCTGCTACTGCCCCCAGAGCGGTGCATGTCTCTAAGGAATGCCCACCGAAGGTGATGTCAAGATGATTTGATACCAGCTCACGCAAATCCCTAGGCACCCCCTTCGGTCCTGTGCCGAAAATAAGGCAAATGCTCGTCCCTGAAGCGAGCAGATCTACTATGTCATCAACTATCCTTGCCTTAGCCGAGTCTGGTTCACAAGTAGTCAAAACGAGCTCTCCTAGCTGGGGAGGCGAGCCTCTGCTGAAGTAGGAAAAGCTCTGGAATCGACCTTTTTTTGCCAGCTCCTTAAGATAAGAACCATCCTCTCCTATACTCGTTGTGGTAGCAATCCAATCTGCCATTTCTTGGGGAGTGTTCAATTCTTTCGGGAAGGGGAATCCGAAGGTGGCAAGATTCATCTCATAGGCCAAGGCTAGAGGGCCTGCGCGAGCGAGTATGCGCCGGTGAGCTTCCCGAAAATTATTGGGGTCATATGAATTCCATAGCCCGATGGTAGCTCTACCTCTTTTGCGCGTCATCTCTCCTCTTTGGGGCATAGGGTACTAATTTTGGGGCTCATTCAGGTAGTAATTAGAGTCCCAGCGGAACTTGCTTTACTGACTTCAGCATATCTCCGTCCCACTCGTAGCTTAAACGCTTCCGTCCTTTCCACAACTTTTTCTGAAGGATATAACCCACAAGAAGGCTCAGGCCGATAGACGCTTCCACATAGGCCACAGATTTTTCCGCATCCCGATTTATCTTGCCCCAAGACTGTGCCTCTTCGAAGGTGCAGCCCGATAGCCCTCCCCATTGGGGTGTATCTTGAGTAATCTGAATAGCGTAGTGGTGTCCTCCTTTATCATAACCCAGCGTCTCGCAAATGACCTCTGTTTGTTGGATGTAGTTCTTCGGCACTCCTCCACCGATGTAAATGACGGCGGTCTTGTCCGCATGTATCTTCAATTGCGTTAGCTCCCAGTTGTCACGTATGGGGTCGATGCGCATGAAGTCCTTACCGGCCCTCCGCCTTTCCACGTACAGCCCTGTCAGTCCAATGCCGATGGAGCTGTCATTGAGAGCAGGGACAAATATGGGAACGCCGTATTTGTAGGCGTTGCCCAGGATCGATGCCTTATCCTTCTCGCATTCCTGGCCCAAGATGGACATGAATTCGCGGCTGGAGTATGCTCTCGGTTCCAATTCTCCCGCGATCTTTCCTATATAGGCGTCTGTTTCGCGGAACTTGTTCTCGTCCACCAAGGTGTCATAAATGCGATCGATGAACAATTCCCTCAAAGCCAAGTCGTCCGTGCGCGGGGATGTCTTCCAATGATGATAGCCGCGCGCTTGATAGAAGTCCTGATAAGGAATGGCGCCAATGCTCACAATGGCATCCACGATGCCGAATTTGACCATGTCCGCGATGACTTTTCTCAAGCCGGCGGCGACGAGGGGGCCAGCTAGACCGAGAATAATTGTAGGTCGGCTTTTATCTGAAAGTGCTTTCTCGTAAACTATAGCACAGGTGGCAAGAGCCCTACTTTGTATGGAGCTATCTTTATAAGCCTCGACCAGGTCCGCGACCGTTGTGATCTTATCGAAATCGATGGCTTTGACCTTCTCCTTCAACACATCAGATCTTTTGACCATGGAGTCAACCGAGAGATGTATCGAAACCTAGTATTTCCACTTTGTCCCTCTCACCACGAGCCCCTCTTACCCTTTTTAATTTCTTCTTCTCTCCTCTGGCTTACGTGGTCTAGAGCATATGGCATACATATCCCCATCGAAGAATACATCTAGGTCTGGGTTCTCCTCCTGAATCTCCTGTATCTTACGCAAAACTTCCCTTAGGGTCATGTCTCCATCCTTGCTGATCTTGACATGAACCTTCGTCTCTGTCATCCAGTACCTCCGATGGACCGTTCCCTTAGTAAGGAGGTTACCACGATATATAATCTTTTTTTGTGCTGGCAAAAAGCCCCTAAAAAGCAGGTATCACTGAAATTCATACCTGTGACCTGAAGGGGTTGAATATCAATCCTGCAAATAACGCTACATCCAGCTGGAAAATCAAATATGCTATTCATAACGAAATATATTAATATGGTCTGGGTGAGTGTGCGAAACGAAGTAGTTAATATAATCAGGAGTGAAGAGGGTTGGGAACAACCAAGAAGGCCGCGCAGCTGAGAAATGAGCCAATGGTTGCAGAGCCAGAGAAATTAGGTTCGACGGAACCCCTTACCGACGGGGCGAACGCTGACAAAACCGAGGAGCTTCGCCGATGGCTTACAGGCGAGGAGGACAACCTTCTTTCTTGGCTCAGCGAATCGGAGCCCATTGAGAACTCCGAAGTGATCCCCCATTCCACCTCTAGTGCGGAATCAACCATAGAACAGGGAGAGCATTTGCTAATTGATGATGCATGCATGAACGATTTGAGGGCCATAATAGTGGAGGCTTTGGGGGATGGCTATTCCATGGAGTCCTTAATAGATATGGGCCCAAAGGAGTTGTTGCTGAGGGTAAAGCAAATCGTGGAGGCCAACCAAAATCTTCGAGTTGAATTGGAGAAGGAGAAACAGGCCAATCTTATTATGAGGCGAGAGTTCGAGAATGCCATGTCAACCCTCCCCCAGGATCAGAAAGAGTTAATAAAGAAGCAGATGGAGCTAGCAGAAAGGGAGGCTTTGCTCCAGGCGAAATCGCGCAAGATTGGTCGTGAGGAGGGGTATCTGGATTCTGTGGACGTGGCCTCCGTTTCTGAGTTGGAGGAGCGGTTCCAAGCGGAGCTGCGCCAGAAAGAGATGGAGTTTAGAGAGAAGGAGAAGGACTATAAGGCTAAGGTCGAGTACTTGGCGGAAGAATTGAAGCGCAAGAGCCTGGAGGAGCAACAGAAGGAAGACGAGCTCAAATTCGCCAAGATGGACACATCACAGGCCGCTAAGGAGATGGAGCAGAAACTGCGGGAGATACAGCTCAAAGAGAAGCGCATGATGCTCATGGAGGAGGAGATTGCCAGGCTCAAAATAGAATTGCGTGAGCGGGATGATGAGCTGCGCAAGATCAAGGAAGTAGTGGGTTATAAGGAACAAGAGCTGCTGCGTCGCGAAGAGGATCTCGAGTATCGCGAAAAACTCATGGCCAGCGAGCGACGAAAATTGGACGAGGCCAAGCGCGAGAGCACAAATATTGACGAATTGGAATTGAAGAAGAGATTGGAGGAGCTAAAGGCGGAAGTGCAGCGCAAAGAGGAGGAGCTAATCGCCAAAGAGAAGTTCCTTAACGCCAAAATGGAGGAGTTGCGCCTTCGCGAACAAGGAATCATAGAAGACGAAATTCGTCGTCGCGAGGAGGAAAGGGCTATTGAATATACCGTAGCCAAGGTAAAGACAGGCAACTCTCGCTTCGACGATCTGTTATTGGGCGGGATTCCATTCGGCTCTAATGTGCTTATCCACGGGCCTCCTTTCATCGGCAAGGAGATAATGATCAACCAATTCATAGCTGAAGGTCTGAAGAAAGGTGTACCGTGCATCTGGGTGATCACCGATAAGACCCCGAAGGATATCCGGGAAGAGATGAGACCGATAATATCTGGCTATGAGGAATATGAGCGCCTTGGGCTGGTCAGGTATATCGACTCCTACTCACGCAGCATGGGAGAGACGACTGAGGATCCATATGCTATATACATCGATGAACCGACTGACCATGACCGAATAATGGAAGCCACGGATAAGGTTGCCAAGGAATTCAAGGAGAAGCACAAATATTATCGTCTTGCCTTCCGCTCAGTATCCACTTTGATCGCCTACTCTGATCCTAACACCGCTTTCCGCTTCCTCAATCCTTTCTGTGGACGCAGGAAGAGAGATGGTGCGGTAAGCATGTATGTAATAGAGAAGGGCATGCACGGCGAGCAAGAAATACAAATGTTGGGATCGATCATGGATGGAATGGTGGACTTCAAGCTCGACCAGCTGAAGACCTATTTCTCCGTGCAAGGCATATGTGAGGTGCAATCGCGCTCCTACATCAGATACACCGTGGGAAAGCACGGCCTGAGCATTGGATCCTTCTCCCTGGACCACATAAGGTGATGCTAGAATTAGAACTGCACCAACTGTCCTGTAGAACCTAAGGCGGAAATTAGGTTATCTCTGGACTGGGACTTGGTCGCTTGGCAAGCTGCGGCTGTTGGATGTTGATGTGGGGCATGGGCACGGGCGGAGGGAGACGGATATCCCTGGCTACCAATAGGGCCGTGGGTATGCAATTAGGGACCACGGTGTTATGCACCAGATTAGCCCACTCAGGAGGCATTGAGCCTTTCTTGGTCCATTCATCCAACAATGGCTCCACATCTCCTTGGAGGACTAGTTGACCTTCAATCTTGATGAAGCCCAGGCCTGCGTAATTGGATGTAAAGCGGTAATCCACCAACGCCGTCCCATCCGGACCTCTTGAGATCTGGGTTACGGCGCTATTGTGATCTATTCTTATGTTAGTCACCTTCTCTCCCGCCTTAGAGAACCTCTTGGCTTCGATTACTGAGATCTCGAAATTCCTGACCTGCATGATTATGCCTCCCCTTCATAGTTCAGCTCAATAATAGTATTTTGTGGAATTTTTCAGCAACCTTAAGAGAAAAGGAAAAGTGCCGCAGGCCGGACTTGAACCAGCGACTTCAAGATCTTCAGTCTTGCACTCTCCCAGCTGAGTTACTGCGGCGGGCCTATCGTGAAAAGGGAAGGACTGTATTAAATTTATTGCATGAGATCGACCGCGAGTACATCACGAGCTAGGAGACCTAGGCGAAGCGATACTTAGTCACTTTAGAAAGACTTACTCGATTCCGGCAAATCGCCCTTTATCCTTGCAATAAATTTATATTTACCCCCTCCCAGATGATACTGGCAGCAGTACGTTTATATATTCTTTAAAACGTCAATTATCCCAGGCTGGTTGGGGGACTGGTCAAGGTATGCTCGAGCGCCCCAAGCGAAATATATGGAAAAATACGGATGTAAGCCGCTTTTTAAAGCGGGATCGTGATGAAAGAGGAGTGGCATCGACGGTCGGTACCATAATGGCTCTTCTCGTGTTCTTAACCTTTCTTACCCTTTTTACTAATTCATACATACCAGTCTGGATGATAGATAATGAGAGGAACCACATGAACACTGTGGTCAACCAATTTGGGGAGTTGAAGAGCAAGGTGGACATGCTCAGTCTTGGGGCACGGATCTCTGGGATGAGCGATCTGAATATGTATCAGCCCGTGGATCTGGGGGCTGATGGCATACCCGTATTCGCAGCTCCTACTGCTGGTGTTCTCAGTTATAGCCCTTTCACCATTGGAGAAAGCAGCCTTAGGATCAAATTCAATTATACCATAGGCACGTCAAGCATACTTTACGATCAATTAGGGGGTGGTATGATAATGTTCTACGCCCCTAATCGCTATTATGTCCAACAGTGGGTGACGTATGAGAATGGTGCCATATTGATTCGTCAAGAGGATGGTCAGACCGTTCGCGCATTTCCCAGCTTCAACCTGGACAAACCTTTAGCCACCTCTAAGGTGGAGATAAGCTTCACTCAAGTGGATTTTATCGGGCGTAATGGCAGTGTGGCCGGGACCTCAAGTGCAGGCCTGAATATAGATTTGATTCATTTCGATTCTCAGGCCTATCAGATCGATGGTGCAGTCGTTTTTGAATTCAAGACTTTGAATGCAGATGCTTGGTATAGCTATCTCCAATCCTATATCGAGAATATCCAGAATATGGCAGAGAACAGCGACTACCAACTTTCCAAATCCTCCAACAATGTCACCTTGAAAATATTAGGAGCGGGTAATTTCTCTTTGAGTCGGGCCGTAGTTCAGGTGGCGCTGCAGATGTCTTGAGGCGAAGGTGTGCATATGAAAAACTTAAAGAAGGACATGGTCGGAGGTGCGAGTCAGGTAGAGACTGGTTCAGCGCAAGAGGAGGACAAGGTCAAATCCAACAAGCTTCGGGATTCCTATTACAAGTTCCTACTTCGCCTATCGCCTAGGAAAGGGGCCATGGTACGATTACCAGCAGGAAAAATCCAAGAGAGAATTGATTGGTCTAAGGGAAAAGGTTCGGTAATCACGGAGATACCTAAGATCGAGAACCCCAACATAGAACTGGCGGACATCTACCCTGTGAATGAACCTTTCAGCTACATTAGAGTCACTTTCAACAATGAGAACTCAGAGTACCTGCTGGAAACCATCGAGCCTAAGCTGAGCGAGGAAGAGGAGAAGCTGCTGAAGCTAGTAAAGGATACTCTAGAGCGTACCTTAGGGTATGAATGGGAGAAGCTTACCCAATTGGACAAGGACAAATACTTGCGAGAGGCGGTGGACTCCTTCTTCGAAACGCGCGGGATGCGTGTGGACCAGATCACCAGGAAAAAGATTGGTTATTACATCATAAGAGATTTCGTGGGTTACGGACCAATCGATCCTCTTATGCGCGATGAGAATGTGGAAGACATTTCTTGCGATGGCGTGGGCGTACCGCTATTCCTATTCCATCGTAAATACGAGAGTATACGCACCCAATTGAAATTCGCGGATGAGGATTCCCTTAATTCCTTCGTTGTAGCCCTGGCACAAAGGTGTGGAAAACAGATCTCTGTGTCCAATCCCATATTAGACGGTACCACGCCAGAAGGACATCGTGTTCAAGCCACATATTCTCGAGAAGTAACCACTCGCGGAGGAACTTTTACCATCCGCCGCTTCAAGGAGAAGCCTTTTACACCCGTTGACCTCATAAAATTCGGGACGGCAAGCCCGGAAATGGTAGCTTATTTCTGGATAGCTGTGGAGCATGGCGAATCTGCGATTATAGCGGGAGGCACGGCCTCAGGCAAGACGGCCACGCTAAACTCCATAGCCTTGTTCATCCCACCAGGGGCGAAGATCGTCACCATGGAGGATACCAGAGAGATTAACCTTCCCCATGAGAACTGGATTCCCGGTACCACGCGAACTGGAGTGGGGGAGAAGGATGTAGGAGGCAAGGCCGCGGGAGAGATAGACATGTATGATCTGGTAAGGGCTGCCCTGAGGCAAAGGCCGAACTACATCATAGTGGGAGAGGTTCGCGGCAAAGAGACTTACATCATGTTCCAAGCCATGGCCACCGGACATACCACCTATTCTACCATGCACGCTGATTCCGTGAAGAGCATGGTCAACAGACTTGAAAACCCTCCAATTAACTGTCCTAGGATATTGCTGACAGCGCTACGCAACGTGATCATACAAACCCATGTTAGAGTAGGTACTGAACTTGCTAGAAGGATTAAGCAAGTCATAGAAATAGTAGGATTCGAGCCAGAGACCAATGAGCTCATCACCAACACCGTATATGAATGGGACCAGGCCACGGACAAGTTCCTTTACAAAGGCCACTCTTTCCTTTTTGACAAGATAATGGAGATGAAGTCCTTGACCCATGAGCAGATGATGGCCGAGTTCGAACGCAGGGTAGACATCGTGCGCTATATGGTATTCAAGGACATGACCGACCATAGGAAGATCTGGTCTCTGATAAACCAATATTATAAAGAGCCAGACAAAACGATAGAGCGCGTGCGCAAGGAAATGCAAGAGGGGGGTTTAAAAGTTGGCGCCTGAAGTCTCTGATATTTTTGCTCGATTGGAATCGTCCAAAAAGCGCTATTTGAAAACCAAGACTTCAGAGGAGGAGCCTTTACACTTCGGACCTCATCTAATCAAGCTGCCAGAGGGTGCCGTGCCAGAATATGTTAAGCTAACAAAATACCAGCAATTTTGCTGGCGCACGCTAGGCAGAATGGTGAAGATGAGAGCCAAGCCCAATCCTAAACTCGAGCTTTCACTCCTACAGGCGCACATGCGTATGCGCCCTGAAGAATATATGGCCTATGTTTGGATGACGACCATATTAGTAGGCATGATTGCTGCTGTGATTGCCATAACCCTAGGGGCTACATTCGTAGCTTTGCTAGGGATTGATGCAGCCTTCGTTCTCATATTCTCTGTGATGATTGTGATGTTGCCTCCCCTGATGACGTATATGATCCTGATCTCTAGCCCAGGGAGCAAAGCGAAGGCTCGAGCTAGAGATATCGACAAAAGGATCGGAGCCGCCATGAGCTTTATATCTGCCATGGCTTCAGCTGATGTTAACGTTGACGTCATTTTCAAAGAGCTCTCGCGACAGGATATCTATGGGGAGATAAAGAACGAAGCTGAATGGATAACCAGAGACACGGAGCTGCTCGGCATAGACATACTTACTGCCATAAGTAAAGCCGCGCAGAGGACTCCGTCCTCTAAGTTCCAAGAATTCCTACAAGGAGTGGTGACGACTTCAACATCAGGAGGGCAATTGAAACCTTATTTCCTGCAGAAGGCGGAACAGTTCGAGAAAGAGGCAAAGCTTGAAATGCGCTCTCAGCTGGAAACACTAGGGCTAATGGCAGAGTCGTTCGTCACGGTGGTGGTAGCATTTCCCTTGTTCCTAATCGTCATCATGGCTATCATGGCTATAGTCCCTGGAGGAGGGGGGAGCGCCAGTTTCACTGTGATGCTTCTCTGGATGGTGGTGCTCTTGATGGTGCCGATCTCGCAGTTCGGTTTCATTTTCTTCATCTGGAACTCGACCAAGGAGTCTTCCATGTAAGGTGGTGCCATGGCAAAGAAGGAAGAGATATTAGACATGCGGGAATTGACCAAGAGGAAAAAGGACTATTCCAAGCTGCTTCTCTATGGTGGCTTGGCAGTAGGCGCAGTTTTCTTCTTAATTGGAGCCTTGGACGCCATAGGCGGATTGCAAACAGGACTCCTTTGGATCGATTACGTTGCCATTGGTCTAATGGCCATATGCGGCCCTTATGGTTTCTATGCCACTTATAAACATAAGAAGATAAAGGAGATAGAGTCCCGTCTACCTGATTTCCTGCGCGATGTGGCCGAAGCTGGCAGATTCGGCATGACGCTCGCTGAAGCCGTGAAGGTATCATCGCGTGGAAGGTATGGAGGCCTGACGCCAGAGATAAGGAGAATGGCGGCGCAAATCGATTGGGGGGTACCGGCCGCGGAGGCAATGCGACTTTTCGCAGAGCGAGTCAACACACCTTTGACCAACCGTATGATGTCTATAATCATCAAGGCCAACGATGCGGGGGGAAATGTGGCTGATGTCCTGACCATGGTAGCGCATGACGCCAGAGAAGTCATGCTCTCCGAGGACGAGAGACGCATTGCCATGGCTACCTACACGGTCGTGATTTACGTTTCCTTCATCGTATTCATTGCCACCATTTTCATTCTCAATGTTACCTTCCTGCCTAAGATGGTGGAGGCAGGTACCTCCATCACTACCGGCATGGCGCAAACTGGAGGGGCATCGTCGCTACCTGTGAGCATACAAACGGAAGTAATCCCAACCATACAATTGATCTTCATCGTTTCGGTAGTCATACATGCCTTTGGGGACGGCATTCTTGCAGGAGTGCTCCAAGACGGAAGGATCGCGAATGGGATGAGGCACAGCTTCATAATGCTGCTGATAGGGCTGATAGGTACCAGAGTAATCGGAGGCTGAGAAGATGGCGGCAAGCAGCGAAGAGCAAGGGGCAAGAGCAGTTCAGGAACGTGGTGGAGTGGACCTTCTATCTGGCTATCAGAAACTCTTGCTCCGCATCAGGAATCGCCCTATCAGGGTGCGCATGCCTGCAAAGACCTCTACAGGAGAGTCGTTGTCTATAACCGAGATCCCCCATATCGAGGATCCTAATGTGGAAGAAGTGGAAGTGGCTCAGATTACTCCTCCTTACACTTATGTGAGAATCCTCTATGACAATGTAAGTTCTGAATACACGTATGAGGTGATAGAGCCACAACTGACAGAAGACGAGAAAGAGCTTCTTACCATTTTAAAGCAAGCACTGGTAATGACGTTGAATTTGGCTCAGAGTGAGGATGTGAAGGGGAAGGAGTCGATATTGCGGGAGGCTACCGACCAGCTCATGCGAAGCATGAATATCAATCTCAACCCAATTTCGAAAGAAAGGATCTTCTATTACCTTCGCCGCGATTTCATAGGCTATGGGGTCATCGACGTTATGATGATTGACCCGAACGTGGAGGATTGTTCCTGTGATGGTGTCGGCATCCCCCTTTACATATTCCATAGGAAATATGGATCTATACGCTCTAATGTCAAGTTCGAAAACGAGCTGGACCTAGACTCTTATGTGGTCTGGTTAGCGCAGAAGTGTGGCAAGCACATCTCGGTGGCAGATCCACTGTTGGACGCCACCATACCGGATGGATCTAGATTGAATGCCACACTTGGTAAGCATGTGACCAAGAGAGGATCGAGCTTCACCATCCGACGATTCAAAGAGAACCCCTTTACCCCCATCGACCTGCTCAAGTTCAAGACCATGAGCACGGATATGATGGCTTATCTCTGGACGGCCACAGAATACGGCAGCTCCATGCTGGTCTGTGGAGGTACGGCTTCAGGTAAGACCACCACCCTAAACGCTGTCCTTCTGTTCATCCCTCCCCAAATGAAGATCGTCAGCATAGAGGATACTCGAGAACTGAACCTTCCCCATGAGAACTGGATACCTTCACTCACCAGAGAGGGGTTCGGGGGTAGGAAATCCTCTTCTGCTGGCACGATTGATATGTTCGAGCTGCTTACTGCTGCCCTTCGCCAAAGGCCCCAGTATCTGATGGTAGGGGAGGTCAGAGGTAAAGAGGCCTATGTGGTATTCCAAGCCATGGCCACAGGAAAGACTGCTTATTCCACCTTCCATGCTGAGGATGTGCAGGCCATGGTCCATAGAATGGAGAATGACCCCATCAATCTCCCGCGCGCACTCATGACCGCCCTAGACATCGTTTTGCTGCAAGCGCAAGTGAAGGTGGGAACGAAGATGACCAGACGCGTGAAATCGCTCACGGAAATCGTCGGCATGGACCCTGAGACAGGAGAGCTGATAACCAATTCTGTTTACACCTGGAACCCAGCGGATGACACCTTCAACTATTCAGGTCATTCTTATGTTTATGAGAAAGTTCGTACCATACGGAATTGGTCGCCGAGGGAGATGGAGCGAGAGATCAAACGGCGAGTGGACATATTAGAATACATGAAGAAGGCTGGATTCGATAATTATCGCCAGGTGGCAAAAGTCATCTCCGGCTATTATAAGGATCCAGAACGTGTTGCCAAGGAGATTCGGGAGAAGATGCAAGAACTCCCTTAAAATAATTTATCCTATCCAAGGAAAGTTTGTCTTCAAAAAGCGAACGCACGATGCAAGAACATATGAGAATAGAGACCACGCAAAAAGCCAAGAGAGTCTACGAGCTCCTTAGCCAAGTCCCCCAAGGAAGGGTGACTACCTATGGCGCTCTGGCCAAAGCATCAGGATTAGGGCGAGCTTACAGGTTGGTAGGCGCCATATTAAGATCTAATCCTTATTCACCATACTTTCCTTGCCACAGAGTAGTGATGTCGGATGGAAGATTAGGTGGCTATCATGGCTCGGATCCAGAAAAAATTAAGATCAAGGCTTCGCTACTAGCTTTGGAGGGAGTTGAGGTCCAAGAAAACAAGGTGATTAACTTCAAGGTCTTGTTTTTCGATGATTTCAAATGTGAATGATGACCGATTTCTAAAAAAAATTCTAAACCTTCATTGGTCTCTGAAGATCTTGAAAAGAAACAAATAAGATCGATATTAAAAGGTAAGGAAAAGGTTTGAGGTTTGGCTCACTGAGCTTTCTGTTCCTCTGGTTGCTGTTGTTCTTCGGATGGCTGCCCCGCCTCCTCAGGCTTTTTGGTGATGGTTTTCTTTTCTGCAGCTCTGCGAACTATCCGACGAGCAGGCTTTGAGGGCTCCGAGGATTGCTCCGTGGATGCGGTAGTAGGCGCTTCGCTCATCATAGTCTTGTCGAACACGGTGCCGCATTTGCTGCAGATATTCGAACCCTTAGGGTTCAAAGTACCACAGATGGGGCAAGGGAAAGCTGATCCAGCAGCTTTTCTCTTCTGCTCTTCCTGAGAAAGCCACTTCTCGAAGGAAATGTACGAAGGCTGCTTCTTCCACCATTCCTGGAACTTCGCCTCACTGTATTTCTTCCCCAGTGCCTGTTTGCCCTGCTCTCGGAATGGCGCAACGTAGGCTTCATATTGTTCCCTCATCTTGCGCACGTAATCACTTTCCTCTTCGGGCAAAGGCTCGGATACGAATTTCACACCGCACTCAGGGCACTCCGAAGAGGAGACGGGGATCCAGGCACCACAATTGCTGCACTTGGCTGTGCCCGTCTCGAACTCCACGCCACACTTGGGACAACGCTTTGAGCTTTCCGGTATGAGGGCACCGCACTCACCGCATTCCACCATTCTCCCCAGGCCGCGGTAGAGCTTGAAGGAGAATGCGACTATTATCAGGACCACCAAGGCAATTATCAACAACCATACCCAGAAGGGCACTGAAGTCTCCGAAGGGCCTCTTACGATCTGGAAGCCTGCGGACATCACGGAGACGGTCTTATTGTCAATGGTTACACTCGCTGAAGCCACATAAGTGCCCTCTTTCACATTGGCTGGTATATGCAGAGTGCCCTGGAATACGCCAGATGGGCCGGTGTAAACTGTCACATTCTCAATTATCGGCCTAGGCAGGCCAGTGGTCATTATGGTCAGCACCACCGCTTGGTTGGGCAATGGCGCCCCTGTACGCGAATTGGTTACCACTCCCGAGACGATGATATTGGAGTCTACTTTTTGCTCTCCAAGAGGCACGCTAATGCTGATCTGAGGCACAGGCGGATTCACTCTGAACGTTTTAGTCAGGATGTTATTGCCCTCATTGGTTTCATTGACCTGACTATTGTAATCCACTGTCGCTCGGATGGTATAGTTCCCCGATGTGGTGGTGTTCACTATCCAGGACTGTTCTATTCTTATCGTCTCATTGGCTCTCACATCGCGCGAGACTATGAAGAGAGTCATATAGTAGCCATCAGAGTCTCCCGCCTCAAACCTGATCTTTACACCCATAGCATTAGTGAAGCCATCGTTCTTTAGAGAGACTCTCATCACTATTGTCTCTCCCAATACGGCTTCGGTAACCTCGCTGCTTCCAGAGGTGAAATTCAAGGTACCCACGAACATGAGATCAGGACGGTTATCGACCACAATCACGCCCTGTGAGAGGCGGTTGTTGTTGTAATTGGTCTCGATCACGGTGCGGGCTGGGTTCACATCCACCCAAATGGTGCGTGTCTGGAACTTGGCACCAGCTATGGGTTGTACTATCCAGGATCCGGTAACAGTGACTGTCTGACCAGATGCCACAGAGCTAATGGTCTTGGTATCGAATAGCCTGCCTGTCCCGATGGAACCCTCCCAGAAGTTGACCACGACATTGGCCGCAGCCGTCTGACCGATATTGGCTATGGCTGCATCGACAAAGACCTGATTCCCCACGTAGATAGCAGTTAGAGGCCTGAAGGTTATGCTGCTAGGAGTTAGGTCAGCGTAGTTCCTTACTATGACAGGATAGGACACGTTGTTGTTAGAGGTTATCTGCTCTGGAATGGGGGGTATGCCCACATTCACCCTTATAATTAGGACATGATTCCCCGGTATTGTTGGCACCCAGGAAACACTCGCTGCTCCAGTACCCCCAAGGCCCGGGACGGTAGGAATCAACGCGTATCCTATTAGCACTTGCTGACCGCCCGGCATCACGTCGGTGAAGGATACATTGACATTGCTTGCGGCGATGTCACCACTATTGTGCACAACCACAGTTATGGATGCTGAAGAGTTAGTAGTAGGCGATGCTGGAGTCACAGTAACATCTACCTCGCTAATGTATAAGTCTACTACTCCTCTCACCTCGACCAAGGTCCAATTTGTATTGTCATCCACGGTGAGCTCTTTTATCAAATTCAAGGGATCGATGACCACCGAGATGTTATGCAAACCTAGTGGATAACTCGCCCTCCAAACAACACTCACGATAACGGTCTCCCCAGGCGATATCTTTGGTACTATAATATCGGAAATGACACTGGTGCCATCTTTGAAGCGTACCATCACATTGTTAGCATCGACTACTCCCACATTGGTTACATGAGTGGTTATGGTAACATTCTCGTTGCGATATGGCTGCGAGTTGGAAACGAAGATTGGCGGATCCAAATCCGGTAGAGCCGAAGGGATGCTAATCGATTTGACATAGCTCAACGCTGATAATGGCTCTGCATATGGTGCTAGGGAAACTGGAACCACGCTGGATTCGTATGGTGTGCCTTGGAACCAATAAGTGGCATTCAACCTATAGTTACCCAGGTAGTTTGCTCCGTTGGCGTCTATTCGATCGCAAAGCGCAGCGAACAATACCGTGCCGTCCGCTGATGCGCGTACCGAGCTGAATAGGGTACCATTGACATAGAAGCGGATCTGGACCACGGCATTGGGAATGGCATAATTATTACCATCTAAAACTGTCGCTTTTACCCATCTATAGTGGAGCACAAGTGCGCCCTCAATCGGTCTCAAGGCTGGGACTCTTACGCTCACAAGATAAGCTACGGCATTACCACCGAAGGCGTTCCACGAAGTTAGGAAAGTAGTATTCCAGGCCCACACTCTTGCAGATGAGCTTGAGGGAGCTGAGATGCCGGAGCCAATGGTGGAGTTCAGGAGGTACACTTTGGATAAGCCGTCAAGTCTCATAATTACTGAGGAATGAACCGTGGATTCCTCGATGCGTACTACAGCATTCCCTGATGCATACAGCCAAATATTGAAGTCGGAGCTCAAGGTGGCCTTGTACAGTTCTAATCGCCCGTTGTCCTGGACGAATATCTGGAATTGATAATTGCTGTCTTGATCTATGGCTAAACCACCATTTCTGATCCTCAGCGCCCCGTTATCCATAACGATAACCCGGCCACGATGGTTGAAGGTGGTTCCTTCCAATTCCACTATATTATTATCATCTACTATGATGTCCCACTCGCTTATCGGTATAATCGCTTGAATGACGAGAGTTATTTTAGCATCGCTCACAGACAAGGGAGCAGAATAGGGAGACAGGGAAACTGCAGCCTCAGATGCGTAATATGTCCGTGCCATGAAAGCGTATGAAGCATTCAAGGCATACCTGCCATGATACATGCTACCAGTCGCGGTTATCACATCGCACAGAGCTGCGAACCTTAGCGCACCCGCCACGTTTGTCACCGCGGCTGAGACATCACTCCTATTGACATAGTAACGCAATACCACCTCAGCGCCAGCTATCCTATTGTTGGCCAGGTCTACCACCGTCACCTCTATGTTGCGATAGTGGTAGATGAGTGCGTTCTCCTTGGCGACCAAAGAAGGAGTGGAAACGCTTGTCAAATAGGCGATGGCTTTGCCACCGAACGAGGATAGCGATTTGGTGAAAGTAGTAGAAGATGCCCTGAGTATCGAATTCGATGAAGTCGGGGCGACCAGTTCAGCATGAACAGTTGACCTCTCAATGCTGAACTGCGAATAACCGTCCAGTTTAATCTTCAACCCATCAGAGAGCAAGGAATCGTTGACCCATACGATCGCATCCTCCATCACATACATCCAAATCGATTTGGTCGTAGCCAGGGTGGCTCCCTCGATTATCAATCTTCCTTGGTCCATAACGTATATCTGGAATTGGCCATCATAATCCTCGAACATAGTGAATGTGGCCGACCGGATGATAAGAGTTCCTTGCTCCATTACTATCACGCGGCCACGCTGACTAAACGAAGCTCCTGAGAATGTCACTACATTTGAGTCGTCCACTACCAAATCTGTGTCCATAAGAGATAAATCAACGGTTATCGCTCTGCTCGCCAGGTTATTGGCATAAGAGTATTCTTTTGGAGATTGTCCAGCATTCACTTGCACATAAATGTCGTATGTTCCTATTTCAGTCGGGGTCCAGACGAAATTTGTAGTGTTGGCTGCACCTTTGGTGACGTTAATTATATTCGTTCCTATTAACTGACCGCTTGTCCTGGGATCTCCGATGTAGAAAGATACAGTGACGTCCTTGGCGTCGGCTCTGCCCAATGCATTAGATACCACTACCGTCGTGGTCACAGGACTGTTGGAAAAGGCTGGCTGCGGAGTGAAAGAGATGTCGGTGGATGTAACTGAAAGCTCGGGCAGATTCGCCAAGACGGTGAAAGATAATGACCTCTCATTGTTCACCTCGCTACTTTCCGCAACCACATTCTTCGGATCCACGCGGGCGGTAATCGTGTGCATACCTGCTGGCGTAGCCACCCAAGAGAACTGCACTTCCACCGTGGCCCCCGGTCCAATTATGCCCACCGTCTGCTCACCTGTCCAAGTGCTTAGCGAATCAGTTAAGTTTACCACAACATTCCGAGCACCTGTGAGACCGTTGTTCCGCACTTGAACCGAGATTGTGGCGATGTCATCCACGAAGATTGTGGAAGGTGCTACAGACATGGAATTGATCTGCAGGTCTGGCCTATCCAAGTACAAATCAGGCATGGTGAACTCAATTATCCTTGTTTGATTTTCTTTTCCGATCGCGGGATAAGAGTCGAATGAGATCGCTACCTGGCCTGAATAGAACACGGAGCTGACATTCGTATAATTAATGAATAAATTGTAACCATGGATGGGTACCAGATTTGGTAGCTGGTCAGTTCGGGTCAGAATATCTGAAAGTAGAGGCAGCATTACGGAGCCCGACTCATTCGTTATCTTGTAGTTCTCAGTATTTCTATTCAAATAGCTGAGCACTTCAGAGGGCGGTACAGGGGACACTCCAGATGGGGTATAATAATAGGCTTGTCCACCATTGCTCAACAAAGTGGCATTCACGAATGCACCACTTATTGGAAGCTGCTGCTCATCTACCGCGTTCACATCCGCCCAGCGGTAAACGTATATGGCAGGTCCAGTTTCAACTGTTATCGCAATGCGGTCAAACTGTACCAATTGTGCTCTGGTGTTTGTAAACGAAATCTTCAAGTTATTCAGCTTCGAAACGTCTGTGATTCCTGCCGAATATAAATCAAAATTATACGTTGTTAAAGTAGTTGAAGATGGTCTAATGCTAGTATTATACAACAAACTCCATGAAGTCCCCCATTTTACATATTGATCAACGACATAGCCAGCTGCAACTCTCACAGATACAGTCAAGGTGACAGCTGATAACGGTCCGCTTATGTCTCCTACGTTGAAGTTCTCAAGTGCCATTACCTGATTGGCTGCCACATCATAGTATACTCCATCCACGCTCCTGAGTGTGGCCAAGGAGGAGGTAGTGTTGTCAAGAGTTCCTTTAGAAATAGGATAAGCAGAAGTTGTGCCTGAGGAGATAAAGTAAGCAGGTACGCGCTCATATTCGATGTCCTCTTCTTCAACATCCCCCCACACACCATACAAATAGGCATTTGACGCATCTCTCACATTCAGCTGATTGTGAGCTATGCGATCGTTGTTGAAATCAACGTCCAGATAAGTATCCAGGGCAATAAGGCTGCTCGAACCTGCCATGGTGATGTTGCGATAAGTAGGTAGAGAGAAGGTGATGTCGAACCATACCCTGTTGATATAAACGAAGCCCGGCGAACTGACAGCGTTGTTGGAGAAACTGATGTTTAGATTCCTCAAATCGGCGGAGGACATAGCTGGCATAGCGAATGATTCCACGGCCTCGATGTTCACATTAGGATCATATGAGAGGTGTGTGTCACGAGGCTGGATGGTTGTGGTCGTTAAGGCACCGTTCTCATAGCTCCATAAGAAGTATGATGTTCCGTCATAGCCTAAATCGGTCTTATATTTAACATGCATGGTGATGGAATAGCTTGTTGACGCGGGGAATACCAATCCATCGATGGCCACAGACCCCAAAGAAAGGGTCTGACCAGGCCCTACCATCACATACCTGCTGTCATCCATGGTTATATTCACCAAAGGGCCCATGGCAGTATTGGCCGCGGTAAAGGAATTAACATTTCTGGATAAGGTGTACTGCACGAGATTCCTCGTAGCATCATCAGAGGCGAAGGGATAGTTGTGATTATACGTGCTTGGCGGGAGAGGCACGCTCGAATTTTCATAGATGCGCTCTACTCTCGAGTTCATCAAAGTGCAGGTGCTAGAGACCGATAGAATCACAGCCGAGTCATCGAAAAAATCGGATGGGAAATAGCTTGGGATACAATATTTGCTTATGTCGGTTGATAAGTGTCCCGTCACCACGCTATCCGTCAATACTAATTGAGACGAATCCACCACAATATGACCTGGGAATTTGAGCACGGAGTCGGTGGCTTGAAGAACCCCACCGTTGCGAACCAGCACACCCAGGCTAGGATAGTTGAAGATGGTATCTAGATGGGTGGTAAGGGTGGCACGATTCAGGATAAGTCGACCGCCGTCTTCTATTATTAATTTGTACACATGATCGTCAGCGGTCCCAGGGATGCGATCCATACCAATATCTTGGGCAAAGCTCAGCGTACCATCATTTATTGTTACAATACCGCCGGATCGAATGGTAAGATTTCCTCTCATCTTAATCTCAGCGCCGTTAAGATTAGGATTTATCGGCCAAGTACTGAACTCATAATCTGAGCCAATGATCACATCCCCATTCGGCAGAATGGAGGGCAATGCAGCCTCACTCTCTTCAGGGACGACTATTAGAAGTCCGGCGAACAGAGAAGTCACTAGACACCATACAATTGCAAAGCTAATTATCCTATTCTCAATGGAACTGCTCATGCGACACCCACCTAACTCGAGGTTCCACCTGCAGAAATAAGCAAAGTCTGGCTATAAATAGATTCGTTTACAAGTCGTATTTTTTGAATTCTTAGAGTCAGAAAAACGCTACCTAAAGATCGATGATAAAAACAGATGCATCAAGCGCATCCATAGCATCGAATCAGTTTAGCCAGTATCGATATGAACTCACTTGCGTTTGATGATTTTGCGAATGGACACCGATTTCTTCCCCTCGGTCTCCTTGCGCTCCTCCTCGCTCCGCTTTTCCTCTGGCTTGGGCTCCAAAGGCTTTAGCTCCTCTTTCTGTTCGACCTTCTCCTCTGCCTTTTCCTGCACGGGCTGTGCCTTTGGCTCTGATACTGTGGGTTCCTTGGGCTTTGGATTCTTCAGGTCAGCCCCGCAAGCATAACAAGAATCCGCGGAAGCGCTGACGATGGTGCGGCATTCAGGGCAGAAAATCTCGGCTAGGCCCGATTCCTCGCTCTCCACTATAGATGTTTCAACTTCCTTTACAGCTGCGGTTTGGTTTACAACTTCTGCCTTATCCCCAGTCTTTTCTGATGAAGTCGGTTGCTGCCAGATAGGTTGAGGTTCCGAGGAGGCTTCCATTTTAGCGATGCTTGAAGCTTTCTCCAATGTCCTCTCCCTTCTTGCTAGCTCTGCCTCCCTATCGTTCAGCTTCCTCTCCCAATCCACGAATCTTCTCTGCTCCTCCATCACCAAGCGCTTGCTCTCTGCCAGCAGATCCTCTTGCTCTTGCAGCGCCTTTATCTTAACCAGCATCTCTTCGCGCCGGCTCGATAATTCATCGAGGATTTTGGCCAAATTCCTCTCCTCGGAGAGCATCTTCTCTTCTAAAGCTTGATACTTGGCTGCATATTCCTTAATCGCTGCTTCGTATTGAGAGGATAACTCTGAAAGGCGAAGTAATTCAGCTTCCTTTTCCGTAAGTTCCTTATCCCTTTTCTCAATCGTGATGCGGGCCATATTGATCTCATCCTGGAGCTCTCGCAAAGAAGTTTCCAGCATAATCAAATCCTTCTCTTTCTTGGCGACATTCATCTCCCTCGGCTTGAGTTCGGCATCTCTGGCTTCGACCTCTTTCTCACGTAATATGAGCTTTTCCTCCCGTTTGTCCAGGGAATCGGCGCGTTGGCGCAGTGTCGCCTCCACCGCGTCGAGCTCGTCCTTGCGCTTCTTTATCTCCGCTTCCTGCGCCTTTATCTTCTCTTTGAATTCCTCGATTACCTGCCAGATCGGAACACTGTCGCCGGACAGATCTACCCCTCCAATGAGCTCAACGATTATTTTGTAGAGCGTGCCAGAAATTGACGGAACACACTATTAATCCTTTTCCAGTATTTCCAGATTCGTAAATCATATTCAAAGTGGTCGACCTAAGTCATTGTGGGACCAAGTATGGTCATGCCTGCACCAGGACTCACCTCAACGGTGTGCCTTTCCATGGAGTGCTCGCAGGCGCGCATCTTCTCCACTCTCATATACCGCGCCATCTTCCCCTTCGAGCGATCGAGTCCCATCTCAATGATACCATCTACCAGAAAGCCCTCATTTCCTAATAAATCTGAGGGAGAGCCAGGCGCGCGCTCCATCACAATGAAGGAAATAAGGTTCAGGTCCCTCAAGGCCTTAAAGAAATAGAACATGCGCTTCCTCATGCCTGTAGAGTTTTCCATCAAAGAGTATAAGGCCCCTAACGAATCCAAGGTGAAGACGGTGAACTTGTCCCCATGTTTCTTCTTATAATACGTGAGCATTTGTTCCACGAACTGTACATAATCCGTGGGATTATCTACCTCCACGATCTCATCAAGCTCCCTTAAGTCAGTGAAGTCTGATATTTCCAGATTAGGGGAGAGCTTCATGCCTAATGAGCGCATATTGCGCAAGTGCGACTCCCCGCTCTCCTCCAGAGTCACATAGAGTCCGAACTCTTTTGTTCTCTCTAGGTAGGAGGACATTACTGAATAGCAGAAGCTTGTCTTCATAGAGCCGGGAGGTCCAGTGACTAGAACCACTTTGGGAGCCTCGATGTCAGTGCGAAATACCTTCTCGAGGCCTGGTATCGAGTTCTTGAACATGATGCGCACCGCTGATGGATGAGAATTCAATCAGGTCTAGCATTATAAAACTTTTTGGGAGTTGAATCAGCTGGTGATAATCATACATCGACATGTCATTCACCATTGGTGTCTTCGCTCTCCGAAATGGTATCGGTGGGAAACATGCTGTCATCCTCTCTGGCATCCGTAGCTGCCACAGTCGCCCTCTCATGTTCGCCTACAAGCCTCTCTACAGCTATGACCTTCTCTCCTTCCTCCAAGCGTTTGGCCCGGACGCCCATGGTGACCCTTCCCGTGACGCGGAATTCGGATACGCTTGTGCGTATGACGTTTCCACGGTCGGAGGCGATTAAGATGTCATCTTCCTCAGAAACGGCCAGCACAGCCACTACTTTACCGTTCTTCTCAGTTACCCTGATGGCCTTGATCCCTTTTCCTCCGCGATGGGTCTTGCGGAAGGTATCCCGCTCCTGCTCCTCCTCTGTCTCCTCCTCTTCTCCTTCATCCTCGTCCTCTTCCTCTACGGAGGAGGGTTTACCCACCACAGAGACCTTGCCATAACCTTTCTCAGTCACCGTGAGCAGCCTTGACTCAGGTGTTACCAGGGCCATGCTAACCACTTCATCACCTTCTCGCAGGCGTATGCCAATGACCCCTGTGGCAGGACGACCCATCGGCCTAACCCCAGTTCCTTTTTCCGGGTCATATTTCAGGTCAAAGCGGATGGCACGACCATCCCTTGTGGCCAGGATGACTTCCTTGTTATCATCTGTTACTTTGGTATCTATGAGTTCATCGCCTTCGTTCAGGCCCAATGCAATAATACCATTTGAGCGCACATTCTTATAAGCATCTAAGCGCGTCTTCTTGATCATACCTTGCTTGGTGGCAAATACCACAAAGAGGTCTTCGGAGAACTTTTTCACCGGCGCCTTGTCAATTACCTTCTCTCCTTCCTCCAAATGAGGAAGCAGATTGACAATCGGCTTTCCCTTAGAATGCCTCTGCCCTACAGGAATTTTATAAGTCTTGAGCAGGAACATCTTCCCCTTGTTAGTGAAGAACATGATATCGTCATGAGTGCTGGAAACGAAGAGGTCAGTGACGTGATCCTCCTCCTTGGTCTCCATGCCCATGAGCCCCATACCACCTCTCCTCTGCTGTTTGTACGTGGATAAGGGAATGCGCTTTACATAGCCATCGGAAGTGATCATGACCACCATGTCCTCGATGGGAATCAGATCTTCCTCGTCCAGATCCTGCGCGTATGGAATTATTTCCGTTCTCCTGTCATCACCATACTTCTCCTTAAGCTCAAGCAGCTCGGAGCGTATGATGCTCATTATCTTCTGCTCTGAGGCCAATATCTCCTCCAGCTTCCGCATTAATTCAACTACGTCGGTGAATTCTTTATGTAATGCCTCCAACTCCAGCCCTGTTAGCTTCTGCAATCGCATTTCCAAGATGGCCTTGGCCTGTTCCTCATCGAGCTGAAAGCGGGCCATGAGCCCGTCTCTGGCCTCTTCAGTGGACTGGGCGGAACGGATAATAGCTATGGTCTCATCCAAGGAATCAACTGCCTTTATAAGCCCCTGAAGGATGTGATGGCGCTTCTGCGCCTCCTTTAACTCATAGCGAGTGCGCCGTGTAACTACTTCCTTGCGGTAATTCAGATGGTGTTGCAGCGTCTCCTTCAGAGTCAATACCTTGGGTTCATTGTTCACCAGGGCGAGGTTGATGACCCCAAAAGTGACCTCTAGCGCAGAGTGTTGGAATAGCTGATTGAGGACTATCTCCTCCATCGCATCGCGGCGCAGGTCCATGACTATGCGCATACCGTCACGGTCGCTCTCGTCCCTTAGATCGGTGATGCCTTCCACCTTCTTGTCCTTGATTAGCTGGGCAATGCCCTCTAGGAGAGTGGACTTGTTCACCTGATAAGGTATCTCGGTCACAACTATGCTCTTTTTACCATTCTTCTCCTCAATCTTGGTCTTGGCTCTGACCTTAAGACGGCCTTTACCAGTGGAATACGCCTCCAATATTCCATTCATCCCGTAGATTATGCCACCAGTAGGGAAGTCAGGACCTTTGATGTACTGCATTAGCTCATTTACTTCCATATCAGGCCTGTCGATAAGGGCAGTGAGAGCATCCACTACCTCCCTCAGGTTATGAGGAGGGATGTTGGTCGCCATGCCCACGGCGATTCCTGATGTGCCATTTATCAGCAGGTTAGGAAGCTTGGCAGGAAGAACTGATGGCTCTTTGAGGCTGCTGTCGAAATTATCTACCCAATCCACGGTGTCCTTCTCCAGGTCCACCAACATCTCCTCTGCGAGCTTGTTCAAGCGGCATTCAGTGTAACGCATAGCCGCAGCGGCATCACCGTCGATGGACCCAAAATTCCCTTGCCCATCCACCAACACATATCTCATCGAGAAAGGTTGGGCCAGGCGCACCAAGGCGTCATACACTGCCATATCTCCATGAGGATGGAATTGACCCAGAACGTTACCCACCACCCTGGCGCTCTTTTTATAAGGTTTCCCTGAGGTGATGCCCGAATCGTACATGGAGTAAAGGATGCGGCGATGGACCGGTTTCAATCCGTCCCTGACATCTGGTAGAGCTCGGGAGACGATCACGCTCATGGCATAATCAATGTAGCACTTCTCCATCTCCTTCTCGATAGGGCGGTTAACCACCGCTTTCCTCTCCAGGGCGGGCGGCTCTTTAACTTCTGCACCTTCCATTTCGACCACCTACACATCCAGATTCTCGACTTCTTTAGCATGGGTGATGATGAATTCTCGCCTGGGTTGAACCTCGTCACCCATGAGGATGGTGAATAACTCATCCGCCCTGACCGCATCCTCGATGGTCACCTGCTTCATCACCCTTCTCGCTGGATCCATGGTCGTCTCCCAGAGCTGATGGGGATTCATCTCCCCCAGTCCTTTATAGCGTTGCACCTGGGCACCCTTGCCCAGCTCCTCTAAGGCCATGGCTTTCTCTTTTTCGGTATAAACGTACTTCTCTCGATTGCCTCGGTACACACGATATAGGGGGGGCTGAGCGATGTAAACGTAGCCGCTTTCGATGAGCGGCCTCATGTAGCGGAAGAAGAGGGTTAACAGAAGGGTGCGGATATGTGCTCCATCAACATCGGCATCGGTCATTATGATAATCTTATGATACCTAACATTGGCTATGTTGAAATCCTGCCCTATTCCGCAGCCTAGAGCGGTTATGAGATTGCGTATCTCTTGGTTCTTTAGGATTTTGTCCATACGCGCCTTCTCCACATTCAATATCTTGCCTCGAATGGGCAATATGGCCTGAAACTCACGATTACGACCCTGACGGCTGCTGCCACCGGCACTATCCCCTTCCACGATGAAGAGCTCACTCTTGGCCGGATCCTTTTCCGTACAGTCCGAAAGCTTACCTGGCAGAGAGGTGGACTCCAAGTACCCCTTTCGGCGGGTTAGGTCTCGAGCTTTGCGCGCTGCCTCCCGCGCTTGCGCTGCCAGCATGCAACGCTTGACTACCGTCTCAGCCACTTTAGGATTCTCCTCGAGATACTCGTATAACTTGGTGTTGAGCGTGCTCTCCACGATACCTTTGACCTCAGAATTGCCCAACTTGGTCTTGGTCTGTCCTTCGAACTGAGGCTCTGGAACTCTTATGCTGAGAATAGCGGTCAAGCCTTCACGTACATCCTCACCAGTGAAAGGTTCATCGTTCTGTTTCAAGAAATTATACTTCCTGGCATAATCATTGATGGTTCTGGTGAGGGCCGAGCGGAAGCCCGCTAGATGCGTCCCCCCCTCTATGGTGTTAATATTGTTTACATAAGTGAAGATGCTCTCATTAAATGCATCCGTATACTGCATAGAGAGCTCCACCACCATACCCTCTGGCTCAGCGTAGATGTAAATCGGTTTCTCATGCAGAACAGTTTTAGTCTTGTTCAATGAGGCTACGAACTCATTTATGCCACCTTCATAATGGAAATGCTCTTCCCTTCCGTTCCGCATGTCCTTGAAATTAATCACTACATTCCGGTTGAGAAAGGCCAAGTCTCTTAGGCGATGGGCCAGGGTCTCATCATCGAAATTTGTATCAGGGAATATCTCTGGATCTGGCTTGAAGGTGATGGTGGTACCTGTGCCCTCTGCCGGGCCGATGTCATGCAGGGCCTCGACCAGTTCCCCACGCTCGAATTTTATGGCCTTTTCCCTACCCTCCTTCCTCACGCGCACCTCTAACCATAACGATAGAGAGTTGACTACCGTGAGGCCTACGCCATGCAGTCCGCCAGACACCTTATAGGATTTCCTATCGAATTTCCCACCAGCATGCAGATGAGTGAGAACTACCTCCACCGCAGGTTTTCCATATTTTTCGATGATGCCTGTAGGTATGCCCCTCCCATCATCGGCCACAGTGACGCTTCCGTCCTGATTTATAGTGACGTCGATGCGGCTGCAGAATCCCGCCATGGCCTCATCGATGCTGTTATCCACCACCTCGTAAACGAGGTGATGCAGCCCTCTTGCGTCTGTTGATCCTATATACATCCCTGGCCGCTTGCGCACGGCCTGCAAACCTTCGAGAACCTGAATGCGATCGGCCGTGTAGCTTGAGTCCTCCATCGATTTCACCCGTGATGCTCTTTTTGCCCTAGGTCAAAGGTCGCTGCGAACTAACTGGAGAGTTCACTCTTTCCCATCCCCTTCGACGATAATTCCTAAAGGATTGATTGTATTTATATCCTTCTAGGATTGTCTGGATATATAAATGAGAAAGCGCTTTGAACATGAGCTTTAGGGAAGAGGTTCGAGCACCTTTCACCTCGGATTACCTTTAGTCTTCAAGACGAGTTCCGCTCTCTAGGTGAACTTTCAAATAGGACGCTGCAGGCTAGGGGAACGAATGACATTGATGGAGAGACTTTGCACCGAAATGTCGAGAGAGATAAAAGAGGTGGCTGAGCAGGAAGGGGTCGAACTCGAAACGGTGCGCCGAGGGGTTCTTAAAGGAAGGATCGTCATACCACGAAACCCACGGCATGCCCCCAAGCCATGCGGTATAGGAGAAGGTTTGAGGGTGAAAGTGAACGTAAACGTAGGCACGTCTAGGGATCATTGCGTTCCAGAGGAGGAGATGGAGAAGGTCAGGATATCTCTGCGCTATGGCGCTGACACCATTATGGATCTTAGCACTGGAGGAGATATTGACGAAATGAGGAGATCCATACTGAAGGTGGTTGATATCCCTGTAGGGACCGTTCCTATATATCAGACAGGATTGCGCCTGGCAAGGCACGGCGCAGTGGTGGACATGGATGAGGATGATATCTTTCGGGGCATAGAGCTGCATGCCAAGGATGGCGTGGACTTTATGACGGTCCATTGTGGAATCACCCGAGAGAGCGTTTCCTGGTTGAGGAGATCCGGAAGGCTAACGGACGTAGTTTCGCGGGGAGGGGCGTTCCTGGTAGCATGGATACTACACCACGATTTGGAGAATCCTCTTTACCAGCGTTTCGACTACCTGCTAGAGATGGCGAGAGAGCACCAATTCACACTATCTCTTGGGGACGGACTTAGGCCTGGCTGCATTCACGATGCCAGCGATGCAGCACAGCTCTCCGAGCTCTTCATTCTAGGTAGACTGGTTAAGCGGGCTCGGGAGGCTGGGGTCCAAGCCATGGTGGAAGGGCCGGGGCATGTCCCTCTGGACCAGATTGAAGCCAATGTGCGCCTGCAGAAGGCGGTCTGCGATGGGGCCCCCTTCTACGTCCTAGGTCCTTTGGTCACGGATATCGCTCCAGGATATGATCACATAACCGCTGCCATCGGGGGGGCCATGGCGGCCTATGCTGGTGCGGATTTCCTTTGCTATGTGACTCCTGCGGAGCATCTCTCTCTGCCCACTCCTGAGGATGTGAAGGAGGGGCTCATAGCCTCTAAGATAGCTGCTCACGCTGCTGATTTGGCGAGGGGGAGAGGCAGAGAAAAAGATGACCTCATGGCTTTGGCCAGGCGCAATCTAGATTGGGAAGGCATGTTTTCCCAAGCGCTCGACCCTGAAAAGGCTCGGGCCCTCCGTGCTCGAGGTCATAATGAGGACATGGAAGGATGCTCCATGTGCGGCGACGTTTGTGCAATCAAGATTGTTCGAAACTATCTCAAGAAGACTTAACAAAGGGGGAAACCAGAAGGGGGATGAATGGAGCCACTGGAGGGTTTCGAACCCCCGACCTACAGTTTACGAAACTGTCGCTCTCTAGCGGACCGGGGAATGGCCCGACCTGCCGCTGAGCTACAGTGGCACAAAATCCTCCAACAGGCCTACCTCATTTAAACCTTTCCAGGTACTCAGCGAATCCCGCACGGTATCGAACGATGGTGACTTTTCCTCATGAACTAATCTGGCTTGAACCAAAGTGATATATCGGGCCAAGACCTTTTTACAAGGGGTATCCTTGCTGGCGGAACTGGGCATTCCCGAGGGTCAGGTGGTAGATCGATATCGTGGTGGAGAGGGAGTGTTAAAAAGGGTGCTGGAAGATGTGAAGAGGTACGCCTTCTCTGGTTATATAAAGCTTCAATTCGAGTTCAACATCGACCGAGCGGAGGGAGTCCTGGTATTCAATAGCGGCGAGCCGGTTCTGGCCTTATATGCTTTCCGCAAAGGCGGAGTGATGAAGTCACAGCGGCTGTACAAAGGAGCGCAGGCCGTGGAATTCATATGGGAGGATTCTCTTCTGCCTGAATCTTCTATCTCGCTGCACAGCCGAGTAAGCATTCAAGACATCGAGCGCAGCCACCCTGATGCCAAGATAGGGAGGCTGGAGTTAGGCCCCCCTTCCAATCTTACCAATCCCCGCCTGGTTGGAGATGTGCAGAGATTGTCTGGCAGAAGTGACGAGGTGGCTTTGCGCATCCACGGTTGGGCTAAGGAAGGATACAATGTGAGCAATCTCATCCGCCTTTATTTATCAGACCCCAAAGCAGCGGCACGTTCTCTTCCCTACTTCGAGGCCAACATACAGCGCCTTCAAGGACTGGAAGAGGTTCTGCGCTTCCTAGACACTCAGGGTTATGAAAGGGAGGCGGAGTCCCTCATGCGCAGGATGCGCGACCCGGAAAAGGTCTTGGAGATCGAGACCGAGCTGGAGACGCTTAGGCGGAAGATCGAGGGTTTCGAAGAGCTTCCCGAGGAGACCCCCAAGGCCCAGATCCTTAAAGAGCTGGAGCGCAAAAGGGTGGATGAGAAGATTGATGGGGTGTACGAGCTCATCATGCAGTATCATAAACAAATAACCAGTCAAACCCCCAGTCCAGCCAAATGTCCCCGCTGCGGAAGTTCATTGGATGTCACAGGGGCATGCCCCACCTGTGCCCCGACCTCCACTAAGCCTTCCTTCGGTCGTCCCCTGAATCCACGCTATTCATTTGAGAACTTCGTGGTCGGCCCCAACTCCCGCTTCGCTGAGGCTGCGGCCAAAGCGGTGGCAGAGGCGCCAGGGCGCTCCTATAACCCCTTGTTCATCTACTCTCGCTCTGGCCTAGGGAAGACCCACCTGCTGCAGGCCATTGGAAATCACATCTCAAAATCCACTAAGGCCTTGGTGATCTTCGCTCCCACTGATGCTCTTGAAACGGAGATAATAAATGCCATCCAAGACAGGACGCTGGATCAGCTGCGGGCAGCTTACCGACGGGCGGATGTTCTCCTAATCGATGACGCTCAATTCTTGGCAGGCAAAGAGCGAATGCAGGAGGAGCTCTTCCAGATATTCAACGCCATACTGGATCGAGGAGGGCAAGTGGTCCTGACCTCAGATAGGCCGCCTAAGGAGATTCCCTCCCTCAGTGAAAGATTAGTCACCAGGTTCGAATCGGGATTGCTAGCAGACATACAGCCTCCTGACCTGGAGACGCGCCTTGCCATCTTGGAACGAAGGGTAAAAACCGAGGGGCTGCGCGTCCCTAAAGAAGTTTTAACGTTAATAGCTGAGGTCTTCAGGGATAACGTGCGTCAGCTAGAAGGAGGGCTGAATCGAGTGGTGGCCTTCTCCTCCTTGCTCAAATCCGAGATCACCTTGGAGAAGGCCCACGAGATACTAGGAATCGAGGCTCCCAAGGTCCCACACGCCCTCCCACGCTCGGAATTGACGGATGGCCACTCCTACCTGGTGGAGGAGGTGAAGCCAGAGATCGCGCATAGGCTGCTCCTCACCAAGGCCAAGGAGGGGTATGCCTCGCTAGGCATTGTGCGTGGCCATCCCAAAGCATTGCGAAGCCGCGCAGGTAATTTGGACCTAACGCTTTTATGGCTCACGGATAGGGAGTCGTCTCAGGAAAAGACCATCCCTCCTTCGCTGGAGAGGATCATGAGCATTATAGAGTCCTTCCTGGAGCAAAAGCCGAAGGCAGTGATCATGCTCGATGACATCCAGTATCTGATCTCTAACAATGGCTTCGAGGGTGTGGTGCGCTTCTTGCGCAATGTGGTGGACAGCGTTTCTGAGCGCAAGGCCATTTTTCTCGTCTCC